>JAJDNG010000044.1 GCA_022340845.1 Gammaproteobacteria bacterium
TATGCGTGTACAAAACACCCATGCACACCTATGCGCAAGTGATTGATCCCAGTGGTTCAAAGGTAGTGGCCAGCGCGTCCACGGTTGAGTCGGACATTAAAAAAGCGTTAAAACACACCGGCAACGTTGAAGCGGCCTCCAAAATTGGGCAGGTCATTGCCGAAAGGGCAAAAGCGTCCGGTGTGGAAAAAGTGTCATTTGATCGTTCAGGTTTTAAATATCACGGCCGCGTCAAGGCTCTTGCCGATGCCGCGCGCGAAAACGGTTTACAATTTTAAGGTTTATATCCATGGCAAAATTCGAAGCAGCACAACAGGACGACTTAATTGAAAAGCTAGTCACCATCAACCGGGTTGCCAAAGTAGTCAAAGGTGGCCGTATTTTTGGTTTTGCTGCCTTGACAGTGGTTGGTGATGGTAACGGGCGCATTGGATTTGGCCGCGGTAAAGCCCGCGAAGTGCCGGTGGCGGTACAAAAAGCGATGGAAGATGCGAGGAAGAACATGAAACCGGTGGCGTTGAAAGAAGGGACTTTACAATACCCGCTGGTGGGCATCCATGGCGCCGCTAAAGTGGTTATGCTGCCAGCCTCGGAAGGTACCGGAATTATTGCCGGTGGCGCTATGCGCGCGGTATTCGAGGCGGTAGGCGTGCGGGATGTATTGGCAAAATGCATAGGCACAAACAATCCCATTAACGTCGTTCGCGCGACTTTCAAAGCTTTGACTTCAATGGCGACTCCGGATGCCATTGCCGCAAAGCGTGGTAAAACAATAGAAGAAATTACAGGTTAGTCATGAGTCAGATCAAACTCACATTGGTAAAAAGTGTTCATGGTAGATTGGCGACCCACAAAGCCTGCGTGTCGGGTTTAGGGATCCGACGTATGCACCAAACGGTTACCGTGAAAGACACGCCCGAAAATCGTGGCATGATCAATAAAGTGTCTTATTTATTAAAGATTGAGGAAGCCTAACAATGTCCGATAACACAACGGCTGAAAATAGCCTAAAGCTAAATACATTGTCTCCGGCGCCCGGGTCAAAACCGGACAAAAAACGCCCGGGGCGGGGGATCGGCTCTGGGTTGGGTAAAACCGGTGGTCGTGGTCATAAAGGCCAAAAATCGCGTGCCGGGGGTTTTCACAAAGTGGGTTTTGAAGGCGGTCAAATGCCTTTGCATCGTCGTTTGCCCAAGGTGGGTTTTAGTTCGAAAAAAGCCAAGGTTACTGCTGAAATTCGCCTCCATGAATTGGAAAAAGTCGACGGTGATGTGGTTGATCTGCAAAGCCTGAAAAACGCGGACATTATCAGTGGCGCCATTCAGCACGCAAAAATCATTGCTTCCGGGCAAATCAATAAAGCGGTCACGGTGAAAGGATTGGGTGCCACCAAAGGTGCGCGCCAAGCCATTGAAGCGGCCGGTGGAAAAGTAGAGGCTTAATTCAGTGGCCAGCAGTCGTTCCGCAATGCTAGATGCCCTGGGATCGGGCAAATTAACCGAGCTTAAACAGCGGTTATTGTTTGTATTGCTTGCCATGGTGGTATTCCGCATAGGTTCGTTTGTCCCGGTGCCGGGTATTGATCCGGCAGCGCTAGCGATGTTGTTCGATCAGCAGAAGGGCACCATATTAGACATGTTTAACATGTTTTCTGGTGGCGCGTTAAAACGGTTATCGTTATTTGCCCTGGGTGTAATGCCGTATATATCCGCGTCGATTATTATGCAACTGTTGTCTGCGGTGGTGCCCTCGTTGGAACAACTGAAAAAAGAGGGCGAAGCCGGTCGCAGAAAAATCACCCAATACACCCGCTATGGCACGGTGGCGTTGGCAACCTTTCAAGCGATAGGCGTATCCATTGCGTTGCAGTCACAAACGGTAGGGGCATTACCGGTGGTCCCTAATCCGGGGATGGCGTTCGTGTTTACCGCAGTGGTCAGCTTGGTCACCGGTACCATGTTTTTAATGTGGCTGGGTGAACAAGTCACCGAGCGCGGGATTGGCAATGGCATATCGCTGATCATCTTTGCCGGTATTGTGGCAGGATTGCCCGCGGCCATAGGCGGAACTTTAGAGTTAGCCCGCATCGGTGAATTGAGCCCGTTTCTGGTCATCGGCATTCTGATCTTAGCCGTAGTAGTGACCGGTTTTGTGGTGTTCATGGAACGAGGCCAGCGGCGTATCACGGTGAATTACGCCAAACGGCAACAAGGCCGCAAAGTGTATGCAGCGCAAAAAACGCATTTACCATTGAAAGTGAATATGGCAGGGGTGATTCCACCGATATTTGCTTCCAGTATAATTTTATTCCCGGCCACACTGGGCGGCTGGTTCGGCAGCACCGAAGGCATGGGTTGGTTGAAAGACATTTCGTCGACATTATCACCGGGGCAGCCGGTTTACGTGATATTTTATGCCTTAGCGATCATATTTTTCTGTTTCTTTTATACAGCGTTGATCTACAACCCGAAAGATACCGCGGATAATTTGAAACGCTCCGGCGCGTTTATTCCGGGAATTCGTCCCGGTGACCAAACGGCGAAATATATCGATAGTGTGATGTCCCGCCTGACATTGGTGGGGGCGATTTATATCACTGCGGTGTGTTTATTACCCGAATTTATGATTATCTATTGGAACGTGCCGTTTTATTTTGGCGGTACATCGTTGTTGATCATTGTGGTGGTGGTGATGGACTTTATCGCTCAGGTCCAGGCCCACTTAATGTCGCACCAGTACGAAGGCTTGATGAAAAAAGCTCATCTTAAAGGTTACGGCCGTAGCGGAATTTAATTATCTGTATTGATTCGTTTTGGAGTTAAGTTATGAAAGTCAGAGCTTCAGTGAAAAGAATGTGCCGTAAATGCAAAATTGTACGTCGCAAAGGTGTGGTCAGAATTATTTGCTCCGATCCGCGACACAAACAACGCCAGGGATAAGCCTGGAACCGTGAAACCGTTTAGAAATTCTTACGGTAAAGTTTCACGAACCTATTGATTTGTTTTTGTTACAAAATTACAATTGCGCGTTTATCGCGACGAGTAGCCTTTTAAGCGTAACTTTTTAGGTGTAACTTTTTTTTAGGAGTAAATGTAAATGGCGCGTATTGCGGGTATTAACATCCCAGTCAATAAGCATGTGGTAATCGGATTGACTTCGATTTATGGCATCGGTCGAAGCCGGGCACAGGATATCTGTGCGTCGTTGACACTGGATCCAGCCACTAAAGTGAAAGATTTGACAGAAGAGCAGTTGGAAGGCGTCCGTTCAGAGGTGGGTAAGCTCATCGTTGAAGGTGATTTACGTCGCGAAATATCCATGAATATCAAGCACTTGATGGATATGGGCTGTTATCGGGGGATTCGGCACCGACGCGGTTTGCCCGTGCGCGGTCAACGGACTCGAACCAATGCGCGTACTCGCAAAGGACCTCGTCGCGTCATTAAGAAGTAAACATTCTAAGGCCAAGTTACTATTGGCGACTATTTATTAACAATTATTGATTAACCGTATAGGGTTTAAGCAGGTTCAAACATAATGGCAAGTCCCCGCACACGTAAGAAAGTCAAAAAAAATGTAGTGGATGGCGTCGCGCATATCCACGCATCGTTTAACAATACCATCGTGACTATCACTGACCGACAAGGTAACACCTTGGCATGGGCAACTTCCGGTGGATCGGGATTCCGGGGTTCGCGCAAAAGCACGCCTTTCGCGGCCCAGGTGGCAGCGGAAAATGCGGGTAATACGGTGAAAGACATGGGCATGAAGAATATGGAAGTGTGCGTAAAAGGCCCCGGCCCGGGTCGAGAGTCCGCTATCCGTGCCCTGAATGGGCAAGGATTTAATATTACCAGTATCACTGACGTCACACCCATTCCACATAATGGGTGCCGTCCACCCAAAAGACGTCGAGTATAAGACCGGAGAATTTAGGAGTATGGCAAAATACACTGGCCCAAAGTGCCGCATGTGCCGTCGCGAAGGCAACAAGTTATTTTTGAAAGGCGAAAAATGTTTTACTAACCGCTGTCCTTTTGAAAACCGAGATTTCCCACCCGGTCAGCACGGTCAACGCCGTGGTAGATTGTCTGACTATGCCGTGCAATTGCGGGAAAAACAGAAAATGCGCCGCATTTACGGCATTTTGGAAAAGCAATTCCGCTTGTATTACCAGGATGCCGACCGCCGTAAAGGGGCGACCGGCGAGAATTTATTGCAAGCACTGGAATCTCGTCTGGACAACGTGGTCTATCGGATGGGATTTGCCTCGTCTCGCAGTGAAGCTCGACAATTGGTGCGCCACAATGGTATTCAGGTCAACGGTAAGCGAGTGAATATTCCGTCTTACACCGTCAATCCTACCGATGAAGTCGGTGTCACAGAAAAAGCCCAGAAGCAATTGCGCATACAAGGTGCGTTGGAAATGGCGGCGCAACGCGGTTTTGTGGACTGGGTGGACGTGGATGCGAAGAAAATGTCAGGCATTTTTAAAGCCCGGCCGGAACGCAGCGAGTTGCCAGCCGATATCAATGAACACTTGATCGTTGAGCTTTATTCTAAGTAATTGATGAGTAACGTGTTAATATCAATTCTATGGTCTACACTAACTAGCGGAAACCATTAGCGAGAACACGTTTATACATTACCTTTACACTTATTGTGTGAAGCAGTGCTAAACCACGGGTCACCTCGCTATAAGAACAGTACAAGATCGTTACCAGTACGCATTTTACGATAGAAAGTAAGGCGCGCAAGAGCCTAAAAGAGGACAATTCATGCCAGGTTCATATTCCGATTTTTTAAAACCAAGCATAGTTAATGTACAAAATATTACCCCCACCCACGCAAAGGTCACCTTAGAGCCGCTGGAGCGGGGATTCGGGCACACTTTGGGCAACGCATTGCGCCGCATTTTGCTGTCGTCCATGCAAGGTGCAGCGATTACTGAAGTGGAAATTGAAGGCGTTCTTCACGAGTACAGCACCATTGAAGGCGTTCAGGAAGACGTCATCGATATTCTTTTGAATTTAAAAGGCGTGGCGATCAAAATGCACAATCGCAAAGAAGCCACCCTGAGTCTGCAAAAGAAAGGTGAAGGCCCGGTAACTGCCGGTGATATCACCCTGGATCACGATGTCGAGATCGTCAATCCGGATCACATCATTGCGCACCTCACGAAGAACGGCGACTTAAAAATGAACTTAAAAGTCGAAACCGGCCGGGGGTATCAACCTGCCAGCCAGCGGGCAAGGGCCGATGAAGACCAAACCATTGGGCGCCTGCACTTGGACGCGTCCTTCAGTCCGATTACCCGGGTTGCTTATGTGGTGGATAGTGCGCGAGTGGAACAGCGTACTAATCTGGATAAACTGATTTTCGAATTGGAAAGCAATGGGACTATCGATCCTGAAAATGCGATTCGCAATGCGGCAACCATATTACAAGACCAACTTTCCACCTTTGTACATTTGGAAAGCCATGAAGAAACCGAAGCGAAAAAAGAAGAGCCTGAAATTGATCCGATTCTGCTTCGTCCCGTGGATGATCTCGAACTGACCGTACGCTCTGCAAATTGTTTGAAAGCGGAACAGATTTTTTATATTGGCGACTTGATTCAATGTACTGAAGTCGAGTTATTGAAAACGCCTAATTTGGGTAAAAAGTCGCTTACTGAAATCAAGAGCACATTGGCTTCCAAAGGGCTGTCGCTGGGCATGCGTTTGGAAAACTGGCCGCCTGCCAGCTTGAAGGACCAGAAAAAGAAAGAAATGGCA
The DNA here is from genome assembly GCA_022340845.1 of Gammaproteobacteria bacterium. Lineage (GTDB taxonomy): Bacteria > Pseudomonadota > Gammaproteobacteria > SZUA-152 > SZUA-152 > JAJDNG01. The sequence continues at coordinate 5,778 of JAJDNG010000044.1, forward strand.
TAACTGGCAGCCTTGCCCATAAGCCACACCCATTGACACAAATTGAAGTAAGGAATTAACCATGCGACACAAAAACTCAGGCCGGCAATTAAACCGCAATAGCTCTCATCGTACCGCGATGTTTAAAAATATGGCGGCTTCTTTGTTCAAGAACGAAATCATAAAGACGACTTTGCCCAAGGCCAAAGAGTTGCGTCGGGTGGCTGAACCGCTGATCACCAAAGCAAAAACCGATTCCGTGGCGAATCGACGTCTGGTGTTTGATCGGATTCGCGATCGCGATAGCGTGAGCAAATTGTTCAATGAACTTGGGCCTCGCTATCAAGCACGCCCCGGCGGTTATTTGCGTATTCTGAAATGCGGCTATCGTGCGGGCGACAGCGCGCCCATGGCCATTGTGGAACTCGTGGACCGCCCGGTTGTTTCTGAAGAGACGACCAGCGCTAAAAGCGGAGCCAGTGCCGAAGGGTAAATAGCAAAAATTGCCGCTACAAAAAAAGCCGGTTTAACACCGGCTTTTTTTGTGCTCTATTTCTACTGGTTTCTCGCGGAAAACAGCTCCGCGCGAAATGCGCTTAGCGGAGGTAGGAGCCGAATACATTCACTCTTCTCCCCCCCGCTCGCATTTGGTTCTACGGATTAAACCGCGTCCAGCTTGCGCATGCTGGCGGGCAATAACTTCAAGTCCACTAACCCGGTAATGAGTGAGCTAACAAAGGTGGCATCATCTTCATAGACCATTTTGTAGTATTGAATTTTCATGGTGAGCGCGCTGCCCAGTACGATACTGCCAAACGCCAGGAACGAACCAATGGCTAATGTGGATACGCCGGTCACCCCCTGGCCTATGGTGCAGCCCAACGCCAGAATACCGCCAAATCCCATCAATATCGCACCGATGAAATGGTTGATGAAATCCCGTCCATTGGCGAACCATTCCAAACGGAATCCCTTGCTGATAATCGCCCAGAAAAACGATCCAAGGATGACGCCAAATACCGCCATGATGCCAAAAGACAATATTTTATAGTCAAATCCGTTGGTGACGTAGTTGTAGGTCTGACCCAGAGGATTAATAAAAGTATAGGACTGTGGGCTTAATTGCCTTGCTTCAGCGGGTTTATTGGCTGTGCTGTCCGCCAGGAATTCCCATTCCTGCATGTACTTGGGCATGGTATACATGTCACCGTCCAAATCGATGGCCAGGTTAGAACTGATGTACCAGCCTCCCAATACTGCGGCGCCGACAATGAAACCACCCAGGATATTGTCAAATTTGCGGAAATCGGCCGATTTAAACACGAATGCCAGCAATACCAATCCTAGGACCGTTCCAATAATTGCATTGGCCATGGCGGCATTTTTGGCCCCGGCGATGACAGAACCCAAATCCTGCCCGGTTTTAAGATTGATGGCCAACGGTCGGATCCAGTCAAAAAATATTACCGACATCAATGTCTGGTCGCTTCCGGGAAACGGATACATCATAAAATAGGCAATTATCGCGATAACGACAAACACCACCACCGATTTCAAGTTGCCACCACCGATGCGGATCAGACATTTATTACCGCACCCACTGGCGAGGGTCATGCCGATGCCGAATAGCAAACCACCGAGAATATTCTCCGCCCAAATCAACATGCTACCGGTATAAGGGGGGAAAGATTGTTTGACATTGACCAACCCGCTCAGGCTGAGAACTACCACACCCAGGATTGCGATGGCGATGGCAAACAGCCACGCGCGCATACGGCCTGAATCACCGATATTGACAATATCGGATACCGCACCCATGGTGCAAAAATTGGTCTTATTCACCACCGCGCCCATTACGAAGGCGGTAGCAAACGTGCTCCACAATAACATTGATCGTGCGTCAGCGAATGTTGCGAATTCCATGTATTTCCTCTCACAAGTCAGGTTATATAATGAATACCTGTTACCGGTATTATTGCCCTTTTCGACCATCAGAAAACGGTCTTGGGGACTGCTTAAGGAAGCTTTTTGTTCAATACAGCGATTAAAGCAAGGAGATGGCTAGGCCGGATTCGCAATAATATCCGAATGATTTTTGTTATTATGCGATCAACCGGGGTGAGGCAATCTCGAATTCAACTTGTGCACTGATATCATCAGAAGCTTCATGTCTCATAAAAGTGCTATTGTAAAGTGAACAGCACGTATTAGTCATGTCTCCATGTAATTTAATTATTTAGGGAGACATTAATGCTTTTTTATGGCAGATAAAGGAATTATAACCCATTGCATTGGAAACCCTGGATCACAGCGGACAAACACCCCATTTACACGATATCCTATGATAAATGTCCATAAGGCTTACGCCTTACAGCGACCAATACTGGATTTTTGCTCTCTCATGGCGACCATTGTACCGACAATTTGCGCTGGTAAAGGACTTGTCTTTCTCTGGTATTTCTGTATGATTGCACTTCTTTTTTTCGGGGGCCGTTAGCTCAGTTGGTAGAGCAGCGGACTTTTAATCCGTTTGTCGAAGGTTCGAATCCTTCACGGCCCACCATATCTCAGCACCTTGTGTGAACTTCGATTTGACGGCAAATCACCTTCCAACCTTGAGTGAGTTTTTCCCGCAACATGTCTAAAATTGCCGAGCAAGCCAGACGGCGGCGCACGTTCGCCATTATTTCCCATCCCGATGCGGGGAAAACCACTTTGACCGAAAAGTTGTTGCTCTACGGTAGAGCGATTCAACTGGCCGGTACCGTCAAAGGGCGCAAAGCGGCACGCCATGCCACCTCGGACTGGATGGCGCTGGAACAACAGCGCGGAATATCCGTAACGACCTCGGTGATGCAGTTTCCCTATAAACAAATGATCATCAATTTGTTGGACACGCCCGGTCACGAGGACTTTTCTGAAGATACCTATCGTACATTAACCGCCGCAGACTCGGCTTTAATGGTCATCGACTGCGCCAAAGGGGTGGAAGAGCGCACAATAAAGCTCATGGAGGTATGCCGGTTACGGGATACGCCCATCATCAGTTTTATTAATAAACTGGACCGTGAAGGACGGGACCCTGTGGAGTTGTTGGACGAAGTCGAGGATGTTCTAAAAATCCAGTGTGCTCCGGTCACCTGGCCCATTGGCATGGGTAAGCGGTTTAAAGGGGTGTTTAACCTCTACGAAGACAACGTCCATCTGTACAGCGCCACTCACGGTGGCAAGGTCCAGGCGGGTGAAATCATCGAAGGGTTGGATAATCCGCGTCTGGATGAGCTCTTAGGGGCCAGTGTTATGGCGGATTTTCGCGAAGAAGTCGAACTGGTCAGGGGCGCCAGTCATGCGTTTGATATCGAAGCATTTTTAAACGGCAAATTAACGCCGGTATTTTTTGGATCCGCCATCAACAATTTTGGTGTCCAGGAATTGTTGGATGCCTTGGTAGCTTACTCTCCGTCGCCGCCGGCCCGGTTGACGGCAACCCGTGAAGTAAAACCGGATGAGGAAAAGTTTACCGGGTTTGTGTTTAAAATTCAGGCCAATATGGACCCCCAACACCGCGACCGGATTGCGTTTTTAAGGGTGTGTTCCGGCAGCTATCATCAAGGGATGAAAGTGCATCAAGTCCGGATTGGCAAAGATGTTAAGATCGCCAATGCCATCACTTTTATGGCTTCAGATCGAGAACATGTGGATACTGCATTTCCGGGCGATATCATCGGTTTGCATAACCACGGGACTATTCAGATAGGTGATACCTTTACCATGGGGGAAGACCTAAAATATACGGGTATTCCGCATTTTGCGCCTGAGTTATTTCGAAGGGCGCGTCTGCGCGATCCATTGCGCATGAAAGCTTTACAAAAAGGGCTGCAGGAATTGTGCGAAGAAGGCGCTTCACAACTGTTTCGCCCGTTAAACAGTAATGATTTAATCGTTGGCGCAGTGGGTATATTGCAATTTGACGTCGTTGCCCACCGGCTTAAATCCGAATACAACGTCGATTGCAGTTTTGAAAACGTCAATGTCGCCACCGCGCGTTGGATTCGTTGCGACAATGCGCAAAAGCTCGAAGAGTTTCGTAAAAAAGCGCACGATAATCTGGCTATGGATGCCGGGGACAACCTAACCTACATCGCGCCCACCCGCGTCAACCTGGAATTGACCATGGAACGTTGGCCGGATATCGAGTTTCTTGCCACCTGCGAGCATTAAGCATATCTACTCCGTCAAGGCGCCAGGTTTCGTAAAGGTAATTACGCTTCCCCAATTCCGCACTCACACCTAATTCTGAGATAGCATAGATTTAAAAATTTCTTGGCGCCTTGGTGTCGTTTTGACGATGAATTCTCTCTTAATTTTTCCAAGGCCTCACTAAGCGTACAAACGCCAGGCGTTTGCCCGAGTCTGTATGGTTTTCCCCGCTTTGAAACTGTACCAGCCAGAAGTAACCCGGTTTAGGGGCGAAAGCGGTGTCCGTCCAATAATGGGAGGCCGGGGTGTTGGGGAATACCTGACGGTCTATCGCCGGATTAACCTGGTGTAAATCGGCAATAGAACTCAGTTCATGGACCGACGGCAGACGCCAGCCGTTACCCAGCCTGTTTGCTTGGTACCAGGTCATGAGAGTGGCTTTACCGGCGCAGGCGCCAGTGTCCTTGTCCCATCGCTGGCCCACACTGCAACGACTCCAAACCAATTGAGAATGCCGGTCGATTACCATTGCGTCCGCCAGGATCTCAAAGCGATTGTGTTGCGCGTTGTTGGTCGTGGTAGTGCCTTCGCTCGATACCAGGCGCACATAACCTAAATCGCTTTTAAAATAGCTGTAGTCATAGCCAAAAGTGAATCCGATTCCCCACGCGCTGTCCATCGCATTGGCATCCGGCGTGGCCGACCAGTAAAATTGCGCCACGGTGTTCGAAAAGTATTCCAAATTTATTGCCGCGTGGGGCGGTTGCTGGCGGTAGTCCGCGATAGAACGTAACTCCCCGCGGCTGGGCAGCCGCCAATTGCGACGCCCACACAAGCGCATGTGGTTGATTGCCTTGATATACGCGTCGGTATCGCACTTCGAGCCAATACAATGTCCTGCATCGCTGACCCCTGGTTCGCCACCATTGGTCGCGGCGTCGGGGTTGTACCAGGTATAGGTATTCTGGTGATGGCGCAAGCCATGAGTGGTTTTCACTTCCCACACCAAGTTCGTATTGCGATCCCGTACACAATCCCAAATCTGGCCGGTGGGCTTGTCTGGAGGCGGGTGGCGAGGGTACAGAGTATGTCCGCCGCTATCCAACTTAATAAACCGTTCAGCCGAGTGTGTGACACCTTGCGCCAGGGAGTGCGTTACGCGAGGCGTCGTCTCAGAACTAAACAGGTAAAAGCAGAGACTAATAAGAGCAAGAGCCCGTAATGCTAATCCGGCAATCATCATGGCAAATTTTCAATATTACCTGTCAATGGCTTGGCTAGGCCCTGAATTGATCATTTTTTGCGCAAACCAGCCGGAAAATTGGGGGGGTGAATGTTAAAATAGTCGCACAATCGGCAATTAATGTGCATCATTTTATGTATCATTATGCGGCATGAACGGGCCCACCTCAGTGATTACATATTATGCTGAATGTGCCATTGAAATACCGCTGATCACCGCTGTATTCAGCGACCCTAATAGTATTGGGTGACCTGCCTCTCACTTATTACGGAAATCCTAGGTTATTGCAGGTACAATAGGCGGCTCGCGCAGGGGGACCTCCAAAGAGCGCGTCAACCAGCAGTTATTAAGATAGTAGTTATAGAAATTAGATGATATTACATGAAAGATTGGGGTGAATTTTTTATCCAGCGATTCTGGGTGGATGGCCTGGACAAACGTCTTCCGATGATTGCCACGCTTATTGGGATTGTATTAATCGCCAACAGTTTTGCGGCATTGACTTGGAAACTGGTGCCGATACCCGAGACTCCGGACTTCCCCGACTCGCCTAGAGCCGTGCAGGCATCCGGTGCGCAAACCAGCCGCGGTGCGGTGGAGCAACCGCTGGCGGTGAAAATCAGCCAATTTCACTTGTTCGGTAAATTTGAAAAGAAAAAAGCCCCGCCACCGGTAATGGAAGTGGCGGCTGCTCCGGAAACCCGCTTGAATTTGAAGCTGCGGGGCGTTTTTTCTTCAAACGACAAGGAACTTGCGCGAGCCATTATCGCCGACGCCAAAGGGGATGACGAATCCTATGCCATAGGCGATGAAGTGCCGGGTGGGGCAACGCTAAACGATATTTTTGAAGACCGGGTGATATTGGAACGCAACGGCCAGTTGGAAGTTTTGAAACTCCCCGTGGAGTCTCTGCCAGGTGAAACAACCGAGGTTGTCAATCGCGGAATTCCTCCCCGCGGGGGAGCGGTCTCCGCGCCGTCACAACCCATCAACACCGCCACGGCGGATACGTCGGAAATTCTGCGTCATTACCGTGATGCCTTGATCAACGATCCGCAGAGTGTCATGGGGCTGGTGCGGGTCCAGCCTTATAATAAAGGCGGCAAACTGGAAGGTTATCGAATTCGTCCCGGGAAAGACCGGCAATTATTAACTAAATTCGGGTTACGTTCGGGGGATATTGTCAAGGCGGTCAATGGTGTGCCTATGGACAATCCCATCAAGGCCTTGGAAATCTTGCGGGACTTATCCACCGCATCGTCGGTCACCGTGGATATAGAAAGAAACGGCACACCGAGATCGTTCACATTTCAAATTCAATAAGACGAGAACAATAAACACTACAGGTCTAACACTATGTATATTGCAGATGTTATCAACTCAAGGAAGTGGCACAGGGGACTGTTGACAAAAGGGCGAAGCACAAAATCGCATTGCTGGGGGGGATGCGGGTTGTGGTTAAGCTGTTTGGGATTATGTTTAGGGTTGTTGCTTCCCGTGCAAGGTTTTGCCGCCAGCACCACCTTGAATTTCAAAGGCGCCGACATCAACGCCGTCATTCAAAGTGTTGCAGACATCACCGGTAAGAATTTCATTGTCGACCCGCGGGTCAAAGGAAAAGTGACCATAATTTCCAAACGGCCCATGAGCCAACGGGAAATCTACCAGGTTTTTCTTACGGTTTTGGATGTGCACGGCTATACCGCCGTACCCAGCGGCAAAATCACCAAGATTATCCCGGACGCCGACGCCAAACACTCGGGCATGCCCACCGCCGACGATGATGACCCCGGCATAGGCGATCAGTCCGTCACCCGGGTAATTCAAATCGACCATGTTAATGCCGCTCAGTTGGTACCGATTCTTCGCCCCTTGGTTCCGCCGCAAGGGCATCTGGCGGCGTATCCGCAGAGTAACGTATTGATCGTTTCCGACCGCGCGCGAAACATCGAGCGTATTCTCAAGATCATAAAGCGCGTGGACCAGCCCACCAGCGGCGAAATCGAAATCATTCAAGTGGAAAACGCTTCAGCGGCGGATCTAGTGCGTGTGCTCAATACCCTGGAACAACAATCCGGCAAAGGCCAGGCCCAAACCGAGAAACCCATACTGGTTGCGGACGAAAGAACCAACAGTATTCTGGTCGGGGGTGAACGCTCCGAGCGGCTGCAAATTCGCGCCATCATTTCCCATTTGGATACTCCCTCGGAAGTGCAAGGCGATACCCATGTGCTGTATTTGCGCTTCGCTAATGCCAAAGATTTGGTGCCGGTATTAACCGGTGTCGCCGAAGAAGCGAAGAAAACCATACAAACGCCGGGCGCAAAAGGCGCACCGCAAGCAGCAGGACAACGTGGTCAACCGATCTTCAATATTCAGGCTGACGAAAGTTCTAATGCGCTGGTGATTACCGCGCCGCCCGCGTTGTTTAAGTCATTGGAATCGGTCATCCGCCAATTGGATGTGCGACGGGCACAGGTGCTGGTGGAAGCAATTATCGCCGAAGTGTCCCTGGATAGATCTTCACAACTGGGGATAGAATGGTTCTTCGACGGCCGCAATAGCGACAAACCCGTGGGTGCCATTAACTTCTCCGGCGCCGGGGCGGCAGCGGCTAATATCACCAGTACGGTATCTGACAATGCCTCCAGCACGGAAGTGGCTACCGGTCTTGCCAGCCTCATTGGTAAGGGTGCCACCATTGCCTTCGGGAAGTTCAATAGCGATTCGTTCAACTTCGCGGCAGTGCTGAAAGCGCTGGAAGGTGACGGCGATACCAATATTTTGTCCACACCAAGCATCGTCACGCTAGACAATGAAGAAGCGGAGATTTTTGTGGGGGAAGAGGTATCCATTCCTACTGGATCATTCACCAGTACCGGCACATCCACTCAGCCGACCAATCCATTCACGACGTTCGATCGCAAACCCGTAGGTATCAATTTGAAAGTCAAACCGCAAATCAACGAAGGCGACACTATCTTGTTGAACATCGAACAATCCATTGATGCGTTTAAATCCGGATCCGCCGGCAGCCAGGATATCGTAACCAGCCAGCGTAAAATCAATACCAGCGTGTTGGTGGATAACGGCAAGATTTTAGTATTAGGCGGGCTGGTACAAGACAACTTAATTCAAAATGATCAGAGCGTACCGTTCTTCGGTGATATCCCCATCATCGGTGCTTTGTTCCGTTCATCGTCCACTCAAAAAGTGAAAACCAACTTGATGGTATTTTTACGGCCACTGGTGATGCGCGATTCGCGGCAGGGGTTGTTACTCACCAACAGCAAATACAACTACCTGCGGGAGTTGCAAATGCAGTCACGCAGCGAGGAATCGTATTTGTTGCCGGACGAGCCGGCGCCATTGTTGCCGGAATTTGATTCGCAACTGGAGTTGCCGCCTGCGTACACCAACCTGCCGGATAAAGATCAAGGTCTGTTCCAGGACAGCGACTTAGAACCCATGAGACCGCAAGAAATCGAGTAATCTTATGTCAGACCAAGCACAATCGGCAGTCAAAGAGGAATTGTTGGCACTGTCCAATAAGGACACCGTGCCCATGCCGGAGCCACAGGCTAACGAAGAAGCGCCATTACACGCCAGGCTGCAGCAAATCCCGTTTGCGTTTGCCAAACGTCACGGCGTGCTGATCACAGAAATTCACGATAATACGGCCAAAGTGCTCTGTCGCCCGGGCGTCACCAATGCCGTATTTGCTGAATTGCGCCGTTATTTGGGTATGCCTGTACATTTGGAAATGATCAATCCGGATAATTTCGACGCCACTTTGCAACGCGCTTACGAACAAGACAGCGATCACGCCATGCAAATGATGGATGATTTGGACGATGAGGCGGATTTGTTTCAAGTGGCGGAGCAATTGCCCGAACCCGAAGACTTGCTGGAAAGTGAAGATGACGCGCCCATCATTCGATTGATTAACGCCATCTTCACCCAATCCATTAAAGAAAACGCCTCGGATATCCATATCGAGCCGTTCGAGACCCGCTTGTTAGTTCGCTTCCGGGTGGACGGCGTTTTGCGTGAAGTATTGACGCCGCGGCGGGTGTTGGCGCCGTTGATCGTGTCGCGTATTAAAGTTATGGCCAAATTGGACATCGCGGAAAAACGCCTGCCCCAGGACGGTCGCATTTCCTTGTTGGTAGCGGGCCGCGCCGTGGATGTGCGGGTATCCACCATACCTACCGGTCAGGGTGAGCGCGTGGTACTGCGGTTGCTCGACAAGCAGGCCGGGCGTTTGGATCTAGAGCAACTGGGCATGGACAAGAAAAACCTGGCCATCATGCACCGCATCATCGAACGTCCCCACGGCATATTACTGGTCACCGGCCCCACCGGCTCCGGAAAAACCACTACCTTGTATGCCGGGCTAACCAGTTTAAACAACCGCAAACGCAACATCATGACAGTGGAAGATCCGGTCGAATATCACCTGGATGGCATCAGTCAGACCAATGTGAATTCCAAAGTGGACATGAGTTTTGCCCGCGGCCTACGTGCCATTTTGCGCCAAGACCCGGATGTGGTGATGGTGGGCGAGATTCGCGATCTGGAAACGGCGGAGATTGCGGTGCAAGCCAGTTTGACCGGCCACTTGGTATTATCCACCCTGCATACCAATAGTGCTGTTGGCGCGGTTACCCGTTTGCGTGACATGGGTGTGGAACCGTTTTTATTGTCTTCCAGTTTGTTGGGCGTATTGGCACAGCGCCTGGTGCGTTTATTGTGCGATCATTGCAAAGAGCCTTATACCGCCAATGAAGTGGATTGTGAGCGATTTGATTTGGATAAAAACAATCCACCCACATTATACAAAGCGGGCAGTTGCCCTAAATGCAACTATCAAGGTTACCGCGGCCGTACCGGTATCTATGAGCTTATGGAAGTGGATTCCCAACTACGAGATATGATTCATGACGGCTCCGGGGAACATGTCATCGAAGCCTATGCCCGCAAGATCACACCCAGCATCCGCCAAGACGGCGTGCGCCGGATACTGTCCGGTGAGACTACCGTGGATGAAGTCATACGCGTCACGAAAGAAGATTAAATAAAGTGGTTGGTGGCTCGTGATTCGTTTTTAGTAAAAACCACTAACCACTAACCACTAACCACTAACCACTAACCACGAATCAATGGGCGCATTTGAATACACAGCATTAGATGCACGCGGCCGGGAACGCAATGGCGTTCTTGAAGGCGATGCCGCACGCCAGATTCGTCAGCAACTTCGCGAACAAGGCTTAACGCCACTGTCCGTGCAGGAAGTTCAGCAACGTGAGGCCAAATCTCGCAAGACCTTGTTCGTGCGTAGTATCAGTCCCACTGACCTGGCGCTCATTACCCGTCAATGGGCCACGCTGGTGCGTTCGGGATTACCTGTGGAAGAAGCACTGCGTACGGTGGCGCAACAGGCGGAAAAACCCCGACTAAAGAGCATGATGATGGCGGTGCGCTCAAGGGTTATGGAAGGCCACACCATGGCGTCGGCGTTGGGCGATTTTCCGCATGTGTTTTCCGAACTCTACCGCGCTACCATAGAAGCGGGTGAACAGTCCGGCCATTTGGATGTGGTCTTGGAACGGCTGGCGGACTATACCGAAAGTCGACAAGTCATGTCACAAAAAATGTCACAGGCGATGATATACCCCGTTATGCTGACCGTTATCGCATTGGGGGCGGTGGGTTTCCTGCTCACCTATGTGGTACCGAAAATCGTAAAAGTGTTCGAAGGTATAGGCCAGGAACTGCCGATTTTGACGCGGGGACTGATCGCCACCAGCGAGTTTTTTAAAGACAATTGGTTGTTAATCCTGGTGGCTTTGGTGGTGCTGGTCAGCGGTTTTATCTATTTGTTGCGTTTTGAGCAATTCAAAATCCGTTATCATCATTTTTTATTGCGTTTGCCTCTGGTTTCCCGCTTGGTACGCGGTTTAAACGCCGCCCGCTTTGCCAGGACGCTCAGTATCGTGGCCGCCAGTGGCGTACCCATTCTTGATGGCCTGCGAATCGCCGCCCAGGTGGTCACCAACCTGCCCATGCGCCGTGCGGTGGATGAAGCGGCCAGCAAAGTGCGCGAAGGCTCCGCGATTCACAAAGCCCTGGATGCCTCAAAATATTTCCCGCCAATGACGGTCCACCTCATTGCCAGCGGTGAAGCCAGCGGCAACATAGAAGAAATGTTAGAGCGCGCTGCCGAAAGCCAGGAGCGGGAAATGCAAGCGCTGACCGAAGGCTTGCTAGGCATCTTCGAACCGGTATTGATCTTATTGATGGGGGGGGTAGTATTGGTCATTGTGCTGGCCATTTTGTTGCCCATTTTCGACATGAACCAATTAGTGAAGTAAACGCCTGCTGGCAGCGGATTTTGTGCAGTTCGCAATATACAACCACGAAGCCACGAAGGGCACGAAGTAACAACGACATTGATTAGCTTCGCGCCCTTGGTGGCTTCATGGTGCGTTTCGTGGTTTATATCAGACGGCCTATTCAACGAGGTTCTCAATGCCAAACAGCGGGGAAAACAGCTTCGAGCGGTTGTCGCAGGACGTTGGCCGGGTGCTATTGGCCAACGGCCTTACGCTGGCCACTGCCGAGTCCTGCACCGGCGGTTGGGTAGCCCAGGTGGTAACCGAGACCTCGGGTAGCTCCCAATGGTTCGATCGCGGTTTTGTCACCTACACTAACCAAGCCAAACAGGAGATGCTCGGCGTCCCACTGGAGACATTGCAGCGCCACGGCGCGGTCAGTGAACAAACGGTGCAAGCTATGGCCGAAGGGGCCCTGAAAAACAGCCGGGCGCAAATCACACTCGCCATTAGCGGTATTGCCGGACCTACCGGGGGCACGGCGGACAAACCCGTCGGCATGGTGTGTTTCGCCTGGGCTAGCGCCAATTTCCCCACCCACACGGCCACCGAGTATTTTCACGGGGACAGAACCGCCGTGCGTCGCCAGGCAGTGCACTACGCGCTGCACTGCCTAATCGATAGCATTGCGACTTCTCCATCTTAGTCAGCGCTGATGCCGTTTCAGGCCATACCGTTGCAATTTCCAGTTTCACGCATTATCTGTCTTTTGATGGGTGTGCAATGGGTGAATATTTGGGCTATGAGCCAGTGGGCAGTTATGGAATAATGGCACCCTTGATCGACCTGTGACCAATGCATCAAGATGTGCAGTACCAAAACCATTCGCGAGGGTGATAATAGTGGACGACAACAAGCAAAAGGCATTAAAAGCAGCATTATCTCAAATTGAAAAGCAATTCGGTAAAGGCTCCGTTATGCGTATGGGCGATGCAGGCCCTGAACACGACATCGCCGCGATTTCCACCGGCTCGTTGGGTCTGGACATCGCGCTGGGAATCGGTGGATTACCCCGTGGGCGCGTTATCGAAATCTACGGTCCTGAATCCTCCGGTAAAACCACATTGACACTACAAGTCATTGCTGAAGCCCAAAAAACCGGCGGTACTGCAGCATTCGTGGATGCCGAGCACGCCTTGGATCCACTGTATGCGGAAAAGCTCGGCGTGAACGTGGATGATTTGTTGGTATCGCAACCCGATACTGGCGAGCAAGCCCTGGAAATCACCGACATGCTGGTCAGGTCAGGGGCAGTGGACGTGGTGGTGGTAGACTCTGTGGCTGCTCTCACACCGAAAGCTGAAATCGAAGGCGATATGGGCGATCACCATGTGGGTCTGCAAGCGCGCCTGATGTCGCAGGCATTGCGCAAACTGACCGCCAACATCAAACGCTCCAATACCATGGTGATTTTTATCAACCAAATCCGCATGAAAATCGGTGTTATGTTCGGCAATCCCGAAACCACCACCGGTGGCAATGCGCTGAAGTTTTATTCTTCGGTGCGTCTGGATATCCGCCGCATCGGCGCCATCAAAAAAGGCGATGAAGTGGTGGGCAGCGAAACCCGTGTCAAAGTGGTGAAAAACAAAGTGGCACCGCCATTCAGGCAGGCGGAATTCGACATTATGTATGGCGAAGGTATCTCCCGCCAAGGGGAAATCATCACTCTGGGTGTGCAGCAAGGCATCATTGATAAAAGCGGTGCCTGGTACAGTTATAACGGCGATCGCATCGGTCAGGGTAAAGACAACGTGCGCGGTTTTCTCAAGGAAAATCCCGATATGGCCGCTGACATCGAGGGTCAGATTCGCGCCAAATTGCTCCCCGTGGCAGCCGGCAAGGGCGAATCCGCCGGGGCAGAAGCCCTGGAAGAAGCTGAGGCGGAAGCCTGATAAAGCACGGCCTAGCAATTTTGCTCAAGCCATACCTGACAACGATTACAGAAAAACAAGTGCTGAGTAACAAATTTAGAGTAACAATTGCAGGGTAACGATTGCAGGGTAACGATTGCAGGGTAACGATTGCAGGGTAACGATAGTCCCGTAGCAATATTGGCAAAGAACAATATTTGCAAAGAACAATGTTGGTAAATAACAATGTTGGCCCGTAATAATGAGTGAACTGGCGTTCCCAGACACTGAAAACAAAGAAATCCGTCGCAAAGCCATGGATTTGCTGGCCCGTCGGGAGCACTCTGTGGCTGAACTTCGACACAAGCTGCTGAGCAAAGGGTACTCAGAACCGGCCGTGGATGAGCAACTGCGCCGCCTGGAGCAGGAAAATCTGCTGAGCGACCAGCGGTTTACCGAAGCCTATGTTAGCTTTCGCAGTAAAAAAGGCTTCGGACCGGTGCGCATACAACAAGAACTCAAACAAAAAGGCATCGATGCCGCGTTAGCCGAACAATACCTTGATAATAATGACTATTGGCGGAATATAGCCAAAGAAGTGCGGGAGAAACGCTTCGGCGACACCCTGCCGAAGGACTATACAGACATCGCCAAACAGATGCGGTTTTTACAATATCGGGGTTTCAGCAACGAACAGTTGCGGCATCTGTTCGACAGTGAATAAGCGCAGTACTCTCCGTTAAATTTTATCCGGCCGGGCGCGGTCACGGGAGCGCGCTGCAATGCATTACAAAGCAATGCATTGCAATAGTTTTCACGATTGATTGTCTTAGTGAATAGCGATGGTAATCAATAGCGGACTAGATCAATAAGCTGTCATATTAAAATAATTGACTGATAAGCGTACCGGGGAATTGATAAAGCGTTAAAACCTATGAAAAGCTCACAAATACGAAGCGAGTTCTTAAGCTATTTTAAAAAGCACGGCCATACTGTGGTGCCTTCCAGCCCATTAATACCGGCCAATGATCCCACCTTATTGTTCACCAATGCAGGCATGGTGCAATTCAAAGACGTGTTCTTAGGCAAAGAAACGCGCGCATACACCCGGGCTGCCAGTTCGCAACGCTGCGTGCGCGCGGGGGGTAAGCACAATGACTTGGAAAACGTGGGTTACACCGCCCGTCATCATACCTTCTTTGAAATGCTGGGCAATTTCAGCTTCGGGGATTATTTTAAGCAAGAAGCCATCCATTATGCCTGGGAGTTTCTCACTCAAGTCATCAAGCTGCCAGCAGAAAAGCTATGGGTCACGGTGTATGAGGAGGATGACGAAGCGGCGGACATTTGGCTAAAAGACATCGGGGTGGATCCCAAACGCTTCGGCCGTATCGGCGCCAAAGACAATTTCTGGTCCATGGGCGATACCGGCCCGTGCGGTCCCTGCAGTGAAATTTTTTATGATCACGGACCCGAAGTGCCTGGTGGCCCGCCGGGATCGCCGGATGCAGAAGGCGACCGTTACATTGAAATCTGGAACCTGGTATTCATGCAATACGACCGCACCGCCGATGGTCAATTACATCCCTTGCCCAAGCCCTCTGTGGATACCGGTATGGGATTGGAGCGCCTGGCGGCCGTGTTACAAGGCGTACACAACAACTACGATATTGACCTGTTTCAGAACCTCATTAAACCGGCGGCTGAGTTGGCCGGCATAGACGATTTGTCTAATACCTCCCTGCGGGTGATTGCCGATCACATCCGGGCCTGTTCTTTTTTGATTACCGACGGCGTGGTGCCGTCCAATGAAGGCCGCGGTTATGTATTGCGGCGGATCATCCGACGCGCCATCCGCCATGGGCACAAACTCGGCTTGAAGGAGCCGTTTTTTTACCAATTAGTGTCCCCCTTGTGCAAGGAGATGGGCAAAGCCTATCCGGAATTGGTAAAAGCCAAAGCCCAGGTGGAGCGTTTGCTCAAACAGGA
>JAJDNG010000046.1 GCA_022340845.1 Gammaproteobacteria bacterium
GCCCGGCATAGCGGCTCACGTGAATATAGTCATATTGCAGGGGGAAAGAGAGCTTCAACAATAGCTCGCCGGTAAATATCAAGCCACCGTTCATAACACACAACAACAAGGGATTTTTATCTTGGTAGTCTTCGGTGATGACTTGGGCCAGTCGCTCAATGGTAGCCTGCACCTGAGCCCGCGTATAACAACAATCCGCGGATTCTAACACTTCCATGGCGTGTTGAGGCGTAATGGTCATAGTCGTTCCCGTTGCAAAGGACCGATCGTTACGAGTCGATCGTTACGAGCCAGGGATTTAATACGTAAATGTAACAGTATCATCGTCCATGGCCTCGCTGATCACATACGCCCCACCAACGGTTTCAGTTACCTCGGGAATAAGGTTGTCACCCCAAATCTCCAACGTCGGTGTACACACTTTAAATTTGACGCCGGCAGCATGAGCTTCTTTCATCAAGTCGTAGACCGATTTGGATGTGCCTTCTCGCACAAAAAGATTCTCGGCAACTCCGGCTTTAGCCAGCTCACCGGCCAGGCCGGTGAATATGACTTCCACGTCGTACTCCATGGCAGCCGCAACCGCGGCCTGCAAAAACGGAGCACCTAACTCCGGTCCGTTACGGGGGTCAGTATTCATTAATACAATGAGCAGTTTATCTGCCATAACTACCACTCCTAATACATCTGTAATATTTCATTGTTATTTTTATTATCGACAATAAATGGGCTCGCCGATACCAGTAATGCCTATTCTATCTCATTCATCTAGTCCTGAAAGCCTGTCTCACACCCCAGCCATATTGGCCGGTTCCGGCTTGGCCAAATGAATAGTAGATGTGGGAAAGGCGATTTCGGCGCCATGGTTGGCAATGATATTGTAGATTTTCAGTAATACGTCGTGCTTGATTTTATGGTATTCGGCCCAAACCGTGGTGTGGGTGAATGTGTAAATAAAAAAGTCCAACGAGGACGCGGCAAATTGATTGAAATTGACCATTAAGGTTTGCTTGGTGTCAATATCGGGGTGATTTTTTAACATCTGCTCTACGTCTTTGACAATCACATCCATTTTGTCGGCATCGTCATACCGGATACCAATGGTCTCGTATATCCGCCGGTTTAACATGCGCGAGGGATTTTCCACGGCAATGGAGGTAAACGTTGCGTTTGGCACATACAGCGGCCGTTTATCAAATGTTCTGATCACGGTCAGGCGCCAGCCGATTTCCTCGACGGTGCCCTCGATATTTCGATCCGGGGAACGTATCCAATCCCCTACCGAAAAAGGCCGGTCCAGATAAACCATCAATCCACCAAAAAAGTTTGCCAATAAATCCCTGGCAGCGAAACCCACCGCAATACCACCTACACCACCAAAAGCCAATACACCCGAAATACTGAATCCCAGCGTCTGTAGTGCCACCAATGATGCCGTAATGATGACCGACAAGCGCAACAATTTAGTAATGGCATGTATCGTGGTGAGATCGACTTTTTCACCTTTTTGTTCTCGGCGGTTTATGATATTGCGTTCCGCTCGCTTGATAAATCGCGCCAGGAACCAGGTGATGATCGCGATGACGCCTACATCGCGAGCCGGTTCGATATATTGAAAAATCTCCGCGGCGGTTTGCTGGCTGACAATATCGCCGGCCACGCTGATTCCCACTACCCATATCAATACACTCAGTGGCTGACGCAATGATTCAAACAAGGCGTCATCCCATGGAGTCTCGGTGGTTTCCAGTTTTGCAATGATGCGGTTAATGATTCGGCGCTGAATAAAGTCCAGTAAAAGCGCCCCGAAAATCACCAAAAAAACATTGATGATCCAAATATTCTCCTGGCCGATATTAATTTGACTGAAATCGAAGTCCAACTTACACCTCGTTATAGTTCTAATTCCAAACTGTCACCGGCGGCGAATTGATTGATCGCCGTAACGGCTTTATGCCATTGGGGATTTTTATGCAGTTTATCCCGTCTTATACGCTCACGGCCATGCATGCGCACCAGTCGAACCGCCGATACCGGCTCGTTGTAGGTGCCGAATTGATCCAGCACTTTGGCGGCGGCTTCGGTGCTGTTACACACCAGCGCCATATCGCAGCCTGCGCTGATGGCTGCGCGGGCACGATCCACAACATCTCCGGCCACACTGGCCGCTTCCATACTCAAATCATCGCTGAATATCACCCCTTGGAAACCCAATTGCTTGCGTAACACCTCTTTGAGCCAAAAAGGGGAAAAACCCGCAGGATTTGCATCAACGTTCGGATAAATTACATGGGCGGGCATGATGCCTGCCAAACCATTGTGAATCAAGCGCTCAAAAGGAATCACGTCCTCGGCCATGATGTCTTGCAACGGTCGTTCATCCACCGGGAATCCCACATGGGAGTCAGCGGCCACTGCGCCATGGCCTGGAAAATGTTTGCCGGTGGCAGACATCCCGGCCAGTTGCATGCCCCGCTGATAGGCTTGCGCCAATATCGACACTTTATCCGGATCGCGGTGAAACGCCCGGTCGCCGATGACTTCGCTGATATGACGGTTCAAATCCAATACCGGCGCAAAGCTAAAGTCCACCCCGACTGCTCGCAGTTCAATAGCCATTAACCAACCGCACAGTTCCGCCAATTGCGCGGCTTTATTCGGATCTTGACCGTATAACTCGCCCAATTCTCCCACGGGTGGCAATTGTGTAAATCCTTCGCGGAATCGCTGCACCCGGCCGCCTTCATGGTCTACAGCAACCAATAGATGCGGTGTACGTACTTGATGAATCTCCGCGACAAGCTGATTAATTTGTTCAGGGGACTGATAGTTGCGAGTAAACAGTATAACGCCGCCGACCAGGGGATGGGTGAGCATTTCCCGTTCTTCGGGGAGGATCTCAAACCCTTTCAAATCCATCATCACAGGCCCTAATGACATATTCAACCCTTTAACTAGTGGAAACCATGGCAACCCGACAAAATTGGCCAGAGCGTCATGTCGGGCCACTGTAGCTGTGCTTACCAGAAAGTACCGGCAACCCAGCAGTTGAACGTAATTTACCCGTGTTTTGTCACATTGTCACCAGCGATTTCAGCAAATGCCATCGCTGTAATTGGCGTCAGCGATTCGTGAATTCTTCGTACAACCGCCGGTCAGAGGTGGTAGCGCCCCGCATTTGACACACCGACGAGGCAAAGGCCAGCGCCTTATCCAATGTTTGTTGCAAAGGCCACTGTTGCAGGATGCCGGCGATCATGACGGCGCTGAAAGAATCCCCCGCACCCACAGTGTCCACCAAATTTTCCACGGGCACAGGATTGCCTTGTATAAAGCCATCATGGTGCAAGCACAACGCGCCGTTTTTACCCAGCGTAACAATCAGCAATTCCATATCCTGAGCAGCGAACAATGCCTCTGCCGCCAGGCGTAGTTGCTCCTCACTTTGGATGTTTTTGCCGGTGACGATGGATAATTCGTCCTGATTTAACTTGACCCATCTGGCCCGCGCAACAGCCTCTTTCACATTGTGTTCATCCCACCAAGGGGCACGCAGGTTCACATCCACAAAAACCGGCAATTGGTAGTGATCGATCAATTTGCCAATATTCTGTTTAGTGTGTTCGGTTCGCAACGCCAAAGTGCCATGGTATAACAACGAGTGCTCGCGGTTCTGTGAGACGTTGACCAGCGGCTCGAACACCACATGATCATAAGCCTGGTCAGGCACGATCTCATAGGAAGGCTCACCCTGGTTAAAACTAACCGATACCCGACCGGTAGGATATGTCTCGCTGGTTTGCATTGCCGAGATATCCATACCCCAGTGCTGCATTTTGTCCAACACCAGCTTGCCGTGTTCATCATTGCCCACCGCACTGATCATCAAAGGCGCCAGTCCCATGCCGTGCAAATGCCAGGCGACGTTAAACGGTGCGCCGCCCAAAACTGCGGAGCCGTCTGGAAAACAGTCAAACAAAACTTCACCAAATATCAACGGCGATGCCGGCGAAACTGAATCATCCATCATCAATTCCTATATTTGTATTCATGCTGTAGAGTATTCGTGAATCCATCCGTCCTACACAGGGCTCAATGCGGAACCTGGTTTGCGAGTGGTAAAAACTTCAATGTATAAAACATTTCGATATAACGACGCGTTTCGTCTCTTTCCAAATCCGTAACGTATTTCCAAAAACCATAAATTCTTGACAATGTCATCATGCGCTCAGCGTAGAGTTCCCAGGTATAGCGACGTCTCACCCGCTCTAAGCCGCCATTGGAAATGTTGTACCAGTGAGCTTCGTCCGCACGGCTGTTACGCAAAAAATCACCAATCAGTTGCGCTGCCTGTTCGCCGTGATTGGGATCTATGTGGAATCCGGATTTACCGTGCTCGATGATTTCCAGCGGCCCGCCATAACAAGTCGCGAAAGTCGGCAAGCCACAGGCCATCGCCTCGATCACTGTCAATCCGAACGCTTCGAACAAGGCCGGCTGAACGAATACACCTTTACGATCTGCAATGAAACGATAGATTTCGCCACTGAGGTTTTTATCCAGACGGGTTCCTAACCAGCGAACTTGTCCATCCAGTTGGTATTGTTCCATGAGTTCGTGCATTAATATAATTTGTGCCCGTTCCTCCTCATCGGTGGAAAGATCCGCGTCCACTGCGCCGGCCACGACGAATAGATTCGCCTGCTCACGCAGTTGGGGATTTTCACCGTACCACCTGACCAATCCTGTGATATTTTTTATCGTATCCATGCGCGCCATGGTAAATATCAATGGCTTGTCTTTTTCTCCCAACACACCGCGGGTGTTGTCGTGAGGTCCCCCGTAGATGATATCTTCGATATCGCTGTGCAGGCCTGCCAGGCGCCGGCCGGACTCGGTATACGGAAAATACACGTCGGCGTCAGCCCCGGGGGAGACTATATTGAATTTGGGATCGTACACATCGACTCCGTTCACCACCCGGTACAAATCCGGCATGGTAAAAGCAATGTGACTTTCATATTGCCCGACACTTTGATCGTTACCTGCGATCTCCTGGTACGTACTGGTAATTATGAAATCCGCATGATTCATGGCAATCAAGTCAGCGGTAAACTGGCAGGAAAAATGATGTTGGGCTTCGTGTTCGTGCCAATATAAATCAGAATATAAGTATTTGGTTTTTTCCAGGGCGTGGGCAATATTACATTGGGTTACCTGCAAACGATGTGACAACATAGTGGCCACGAGACTGCCGTCTGAATAATTCCCGACGACCAAATCCGGCCGTTGTCCCAGTTCGGCCAGTAGCTCGTGTTCCACATCGACAGCGAACTGCTGCAAATAAGGCCAGATCTCAAAACGCGATATCCAATGCTGGATGATTTCCCCGGTTTCGGAACGAAAAGGCACGCGCAATATCTTGGCGTTTTGGGTGGCGACGATGGACTCCAATCGTTGATCGCAGGTAGTGCCTTGCGCTTGGGGAATGAGGCGGGTGATGACCACTATCTGCGGATCAATATCCAGGCCTTGCTCGGTCAATCGCCGTCGCATTTCTTTTTCCAATGCCCGAACCTGATCGAGTATGTAAACCACTTGCCCGCCGGTATCTGGCAATCCCAACACGTTGGATTGTCCGAAATATCCGTGGGGAGACAATATAGCAATACTGAATATCATGGGTATCCGGCCAAGAAACTTCTCCAGCACCACCGGTTCAGGCGCCTCCAGTATCTCGGATAACAAATGAATGGTGTCGCGCATGCGCTCCACTGTTCTGCCCCAGCCAATCTCAAAACCCAAAGTCTGCATCACATGGCCAACCTCGGACCACTGCGCTTCCTGGGCTTGCTCAGACAAATAGTCTTCGGCGCGGCGCAAAGCTATCCTAAGTTCCGGCACATCATGAACCCTGTCGTTTAACATCAGTTGCTGACCGCGAAACTGATGCACTTGCAGAAAATTCAGCAGCTGTTTGTCACCACCGCCTATGGAGTGGAACAACTGGCTGGACAAGCGACGGTTTAAAAACTCAACGCCTCGCCCGATGGAACGCGGCTCTTTCAATTTAGGGAACTCGCGATTAAACGGTCCGAAATCCAACTCCAAGCTCCATTGCTGTGTTGTATCCTTGCCGGTAACCAATCGCTCTTTGAAGGCTAAAAACTCGGACACATCGATGTCTTTTACATCCAAGGTCTCCAGATGAATCCGGAAATAAATCCAGCGGCCCACTTGCTCGCGAACCGCAAGATATATCCACGGAGCTTCGACAGCGGCTTCTTGGGATTTGGCAATCATTTTTCGCAATCGCGACTTGCACAACTCTTCGGCTTGCGTATGTTCCCTGCAAAAAGTCTCAAACTCATCCCAAAGATCGGAACGCAACAGAAAAGGCCTTTGCAGGGAAAGATAGTGGCGTAATAGCAGGTAGAATGGTTCTCTGTGTTTGGCAATAATCCCAATAAGCAATTCAAGCATCGGTCACCGTATCTATGTCGTTGGTTTGTTGTTGTTCTTGTAGATCTTGTTGTTCTTGCGATTCTGTTGTTGAATCTGGTTCGTGGCTTTCCGAGTTGTTGCCTAGAAAATCATAGTAGTTCATTCCCTCCAGAATACCCCAGGCATGGGCACCTTGGGCAAAGTAGATATCCCGCCGACCTTGAAGCCTGGCGAGTTCTTTGCTGTAATTCGCCACAATCACTCCCAGGTTGTTGCCCCGCAACATTTCTTCATCATTGCCTGAGTCACCCGCCACCAGGATTTTTCGTGGATCCAGACCCCATTTTATGGTCAGGTATTGTATTGCCAGCCCTTTGGAGGCCCGCACCGGTAACAAATCCAGGTAAGCGTGGTGACTGTAAATGAGTTTGGCGTGCAAATCACGTTTGCGCAGATGAGTCCTAATTTGTTTCACACTGGGGGCGAGCTTGGGATCTACATCGTAGCTGATCTTAAAACGTCTCTGATCAGGGGCTTGTTGCAGTTTGAGTCCGGGGAAATTTTCCAGTGCTTCACGCATCGCCTCTGGTTTCCAGCGATAGTTTATGTGTTTTGTCCAGTCCGTATCTTCCACCATACGATGACCGTAGTATATTTCGCTGCCAACCGCAGTCACTAACACATCAGGAACCGGCACATTCCATTTTTCCAATACCTCCATGGTGCTTTCAATGCGCCTTCCGGTAACCACAGCCAAACCCACTTTGTCATGAGAGAGACCAATCGCCTCCAGCAATTTCTCCAGTCCTTCTTTATTTCCTAACAAGGTATCATCCACATCGCAAACCAATAACTTGTCCACTGACAGCAACCGGCTTCTTTTTGTAGTGGCAATATCGGTGACCCGCTTTGGTTTGCCCACAACCTGCTTCACTGACGTCAGGTATTTTTCCACATGACTTTGCCAGGAGTAATGTTTGAAAGCGCCTTGCTGGCTATTGCGGGAATACTTTTCCCACAGTTTTCTATTGGTAAGTATTTTTTCGATGGCGTTGGCGATATCTTCCGTATCCAGCGGATTGATGAGTAAGCCATTGTTGCAAGTACCGAGAATATCGCGCGGCCCGCCATCATTGGTTGCCACCACCGGCAGGCCACAGGCCGCGGCTTCAATCAAGGTCAAGCCAAAAGGCTCCGTCAACGCGGGATTTACAAATACCCCTTTGGATGCAGCGCCAAGACGATAAATCTTGGGCACATCATCGGCATCGTGATGCTTCGGATAGGCCACATAACCGTATAAATCGTAACGGTCAATTAACAATAGCAACTGGGTCAGGACCTCACGCGCCCCTTTGTCCATAGCGCTAATGTCATCCCGGTTGCCGGCAATTATGAGCAGATTGGCAAGCTTCTTTAACGTTGGATGTTCGCCGTACGCGCGCACCAGACTGGCTATATTTTTACGTTCATCGGCCCGGGACAATGCCAATATGATGGGTTTTTCCGGATTGTCAAAAAACCGGTCAATGTGTTGTTTTATCGGCGATCGTTTTTCCTGCTCATCCGCCTTGTTGTGAAAACGGGTCAAGTCCACCCCGGGTGGAATTACCATCATCCTGCGGGGATGGTAATTTTCATAGATTTCGTATTGCTCTTCCACTTCCTGATTGGTACTGGTAATCACCAAATTGGCATTGCCCAGGGTGATTTCTTCCGCCTCGATACGCTGGGAAATGTTGTATTGATTTTCTATGATGGACTCTTTACTGCCCTTCTCCTGCAAGCGTTGTTTTTTTACGCGCCCCAATGAGTGCCCGGTAAACATTAAAGGCACGCCCAATAACTGCACCAGGCGCGAGCCCACATAACCGGCATCGGCATAGTGTGCATGGACTAAATCAGGAACCCTTCGTGACTTACGTAAATGCTGCAACACATTATCAACGTAGATGTCCAGGTATGGCCACAACACTTCTTTGCGCAAATAGCGTCGAGGACCGCACGGCAGGCGTACGATAGCAACGTTGGGAGACAATTGTTCGCTGGGAGCGGAATAATCGGCATCGACTTTTTTATCAAAAATCTGCCGGGTGAGTAAATCGACGCGTGAGACATCCGGATGCTCCCCCAACGCTTTGGCAAGCTCGACCACGTATTTGATCTGGCCGCCGGTATCAGCGTCGCGACCTAGTTCCATGTTATTTCCGCGAATCAGCCCGTGAACGCTGATTAGCATGATGTACAAGCCGTTATTTGACGGCTGACTCATAAGTTGTCCTGTAATTAATATTTTTTGTCAAACAATATCATAATGAAACAGGTCGCCACTTTTTGGCAATGCCTTGCTGTTGATATTGATGTTTTGATGTTAACGTATTGCTGTTAATGACTTTAATGTTTGGTTTAAATCTGCATTGTGTTTTAAGTCACAAATTTTAAGTAAGTGTTTTGTCACGTGGTAATTGAAATGTTTGATAAAACATCGCGCTGATTGAAAAACTTATTTAAGGCTAATATGTTAAGTGCGACGGGATTTGTAACGACATATAAAAATAATAGCATTTTTTTGGCTATTTATTAAGGTGTAATTCGAAAATGCACATAAACACTTATGATGTGACTGGAGGTTTCTGTCTTAACAACCGATATCCTACGCCGGAAACGGATTCCAGCAACCAACCGTTCTCCGGAGTCAATTCCAATTTTTTTCGCAAACGACTGATATGAATATCCACGGTGCGTGTGCTGATTTCGGCATTTCTGCCCCAAACATTAGCCAACAAATCGCTGCGAGTACGCAGTTTGTCCATGGTTTGAAATAAGTACATGGCGAGCTTCAATTCCGTGGGAGTAAGTTTTATTTCTTGACCATGGCGAGTAACTTTGTGTTCTACGCCATCGATAATAAACTCACCAATACGTAGTATTTGCTGTTTTTGTTGAGGTAACGTGGCCCTTCGCTGCAAACTGTCAATACGGGCTAGCAATTCATTGCGTTCCACGGATTTGGAAACAAAATCATCCGCTCCCAATTTCAATATGCTGGCAACTTCGTCACTGCCGTCACGAAACGTCATGAACAAAACCGGTACTTCCCACCCCAGATGTTCCCGCACCCATTGCAAAACTTCATCGCCCTTGATATCCGGCAATTCCCAGTCCAAAATAAGGAGGTTAAATTGTTCGTTGGTGACGTTTTCAATAAACGATTTACCCGTGGCATAGGTTTTACACGCATGTCCGGCACGTTCCAACCATATCGTCATGAGTTTGGCTTGGCCTGGATCGTCTTCCAGAATGGCAATGTACATTAGCTAAAACGCCCCTTGGTCAATACTTCTTTAATCTTTCTCATACTGCCTCACGTCTGATACGGGTCTTTGTTTTAGATAGTATAAGACACCAAAAGACAGAAACATATCTTTTACCATATTTTTACAAAATTGACACGGAAATACTTTTTTAGCACGCGTTTATTCACTAAATATTGTTTAAGGTGTAAAGCCTTACACAAATTGTTGAGAAATAAGCAAAATAGGAAAAACTATGGTTAACGTCTACTTTGAGCCTAGAATGCGAGTTAAAAACACCATGCGTATCATGATGGTATATGGTAGCAGCGTTCTGATCGCTTCGCTTGTGTATTGGTCGATTGGGTATTTGCTTTTCAGTAACGCATTCTAACCTAATCTCGGCCGATAATCCCCGCAAGCTCTCGCCCGCTATAAGATAGCGGAGATTATATTATACTCTTCCACAAAAACGCTTTGCTTGTCACTGCGATCGCAACATTCTGAGTGTATGGCAATTAGTTAAATATGATGGATTGAAATACTTTCTCACTGGCATCATCGTTCAAAAACCGATGCGCCACAATGGTCGCCGCAGCAGACCATGTCTGATGGAAATTGGCCCGCCGTCCGATCAACGTACCGGTTTTGCCGTCGTAATATTCCGGCCACTGGTCTTGAGGCAGCTTTTGCATCGCCATCTCCAGGATATTATGTCCCATGTGACGGTGGCCCGTGCGAATCGCCGCTCCGACAAAAGCCCAAATCAAACAGGGCCAATGGCCGCCATTATGATATGACCAAGGCACATTTTTGGGATCACTTCCGGTTGTATACGCCCATTTTTCGCCTGTAACGGCGGGATAGACTATTTTAACGGGCATTGCGCCCACCAATTCATCCCAGCGTTCCAAATAGAGGTTCATCAGTTGTCGCGACTGATCTTCGGTCGCCAGACCGAACAACACTGCCAGTAAGTTTCCAAAAGCAAAAAATCGAAAATCCATACGGCCTGCCCCAAGGTTACCGACAAAATAACCACTGTCTTCCGGCACCCAACCGTCAATCCATTCGGGTATGGTTTCCGGATAAATGTTAAATAGATTTACCGCCTCAGTACCAAACTCTTCACTACGATATCGGTGAATTTCGTTGAGCCGCCGCTGATCCAGCCAAAAGTATATACGGACATACGAACGTAATGTCTGCAAGCGCTTTTTGACATTGATAAGTACTTGCTGATTCTCCGGCGTCGGCAACAACAACTCCTGGGCTGTTGACAACATGCCATAAAATAATGCCTGGATTTCCAGGGGATGGCCGTATACACCCATGCGCCGGTCAATCATAAAAGAGGCATCGGGCACCAACATGGCTGGCGAGGTTTCAAAGCTTTCCTTGAGATATAACTCCAAGGTTTGACGAATGCTGGATTGAAATTCCGGTTGGTAGGCCAATTGTGTTTCGCCCGTGGTAACCACGTAAGCACGCAATAACAACATCCACCACATGGCGGAATCCACTGGCGCTACGCGGCCTATAGCCCGATCACCGAAATCAGCACTGGGTTGCGTTTCAGCCCCTCCTTCCATAGGAATCCGGAAACTGGCCGGCATGAGTCCCACTGCCCGCTCATGCCCTTCCATCACCCGTTGCTGACTTTGCATTTTGGCCACCAATTGCAAAAAATTTTTCACAATATCGTTCTGGCCATCCATCAAAAAAACCAACGCGCAGGGGACAAAATCCCGGACAAAACATTCTGTATAATTGATCGCTTCCACTGAATCGCCCAAGGCGGCGGCAGTCCCTACTGGCTGACCTTGGTAATACAAAATGGAACGATTCAGTAAGTCGTAGGCTGATTCGATGACCTGAGTTGTGTTCATAATTTGCGTGTTTATTGACGATAATCCAGGCTTATTACATGTAATGACATAACATACGCAAGGGTTACAAGCAGAATTTATACCGAGCGTGCTGTATCCTGCCGCTTTATAGTGCAATAAAAACCATTCTGTTCACAGTTTGAATTTGGCCGTTTATCATAAAGCATAAAATTCAGAAAACTTGGCGAATTTGATTAATATCACTTTTAAGTGGCAAATTTACTTTATAATGCGCAACAATAAATTTTTCAGGCACAACTGATTTCAGGCCACGCCGCATAACAATTTAAAACAGGAGACACTATTTTATGACTGGCCAACGATGTATACATTTCAAATACTTACCCACTGGCATGCGGGTGTTATTCACCTCCACGCTTATTGTATTGGGTATGGGTTATTTATTTGCAATGATACATATATTTGCATCTCACGCCGGCCGGGACGGGAATCCGGCGTTGTCCGTTGACGATTTGATCATTGCGTATAGCGGCAGCCAAAGCGACACGCGCCTGGAAGCGGCCCTGAAGGGCCCCATGTCCAAGATGTTACCCCCGGAGGAAATGAACGAAGTCATCGCATGGGTACGCCGGGGAGCTGAACAAAAAGAGTTTGAATCCGCGGGTATTAAAAACATATTGGATAAACGCTGTATCACATGCCACAGCGGCAAAAATCCCCACATTCCCAATCTCAGCGAATTTTCCGGCGTAGAACAGGTTGTGGAGAAGGATACCGGCATGGACATCTTTACCTTAGTGCGGGTATCTCACATTCACCTGTTTGGGTTGACCTTTATCTTTTATATTGTCAGTAGCATTTTTTGCCACAGTTACATACGCCCGTTGTGGCTTAAATGCATCATTATCGCTGTGCCGTTTTTTGCGATTATTTGCGATATAATGTCCTGGTATTTGACAAAAATCTATACGCCGTTTGCCTGGGTGGTGTTAATCAGCGGGGCATTCATGGGGGTATCCTTCGCCATCCAATTTATTACGTCAATATACCAAATGTGGCTTTATAGACCGGCACAGGCGATTGTCGACAATGATGGCGCCGTATCTTAATCGATATTGTGTCGTAACGATCAGGTGAAGCGTCGGTGGCGATTGCCCCGAGAGTGTTAGCTGGCGGAGCTTATCAAAAGAGCGCGGGGATTCTAACTGAAAGTTTAACTACTGAAAGACTATTGGAGAGAAACATGGATTTGTTCTGCCAGACGATACGCATTGACGATGCAATCGTTCATACCAATACCGCGATAGGCGTTGCCGGTCAAATACAAGCCAGGATACGCTTTTAAACGGTTGCTGATGGCCTCAAGCCTGGCCTGGTGTCCCAATACATATTGGGGAATGGCACGCGGCCATTGATAGACTTGAGCCATGTCCGGATCGCCCCGCAATCCCAATATGGGTTTCAATTCCGCCATGACGATATCTTGTAGCTGCCCGGTCTGCAGCTCCGCCAGTTCGGGAAACTGGGCACCACCAATCATCGTTCGCAACAATACCTTGTCCTCCGACGCACGATTGGTGAATATGCTGGAATCCCACAACGTGCCAAGAATTCTGCGTCGTTCTTTATGAGGCACTAAAAACCCAAATCCATTTAACGGATGTTGCACATTGGCTTTTTGATACCCCAGGCAAACGACGCTCACATGAGGGTATGGAATTTCAGCTAGAATCCGTGCAACATCTTGATCGAGGTCTTTAACTAAATCTGAGGCAATATAAGCGGGGATTGCGAAAATCAGTATATCGGCTTCGTATGTGGATTTGGAACTGACGATTTGATAACCCTGCGGATTTTTACTGATACCTTGTACCGCTTCCCCAGTGCGCAGCTTCGTACTCAGTTTGGCCGCAAGCCGGTCGGTTAGCGTTTGCACGCCTTTATCAAATGATGTCAGGGTACCGCCGGGGCTTGCGCTCACCTCGGAAGCCGCTTTCACGCCTTCGCGGCGTTTGCGCTCACGGCGAATTTTTATTAGGGCTTTGATTAAACTCCCGTATTCTTGCTCCAACTGTTTGATACGCGGAAAAGCACTGCTCACGCTCATAGTATGTGGATCACCGGCGTATACGCCGGAAACCATGGGATCAATCAATTGCTCCAACGCTTCCCGGCCCAAGCGACGGGTAACGAATTGTGCAACGGTTTCATCCGCCGGTCCACGGGGGACAAATAGTTCACCGGCCATCCTGAACTTGCCACCCCAGGACAGAATATCGGATTTGAGAAACGCCGGTGGTGAATCGGGTAAAATATTCAGTTTTCCGTTGCTGAACAGAAAACGTTGTTTAGCACTATCACTGCTGCGTAAAGGCGATACCCCAAGACTCTGACATAGCTCCAGGGTTTTGGGTTTGTTGTCCAGAAAGCCACCCGGACCCTGTTCACAAAGATAGCCTCCGATGCGCTCGCTACCGATCTTACCACCGGGGCGCGATTCCGCTTCCAGCACAGTAATATCCACATCAGTGCCTTGCTCCAACAGCAAGTACGCCAATGTCAAACCGGATATTCCGGCACCTACGATAACGACTTTTTTGTCATGCTTCCCTTGTGATATCAATCGAAATCAGATAGACGCAACACTCCAAAAGCGGTTCCAACCACTAATTCGCCGCTCTGTGGGAATAAAGATCAGCGATGCTTTCGATGAGAGCATCGCTATACGGCAAACTCATTTTATGCATAGTGGAGCTTTCCCGTTGTCCATCGCGATATTCCCGCAATGCTTTGATGAGATACGCTTTGTTTTGGCCGTTGATTTTAGGAAAAACGACCGCTGTGCTGGATTCCATCGCAGGCGCGTGGCAACGGTCGCATTGCTCGGCCAGCGCCTGAACGGATACCGGATCTTCTTGAGCGGGCTTGCCTTGCTGCACGGCGTAATAAGCAGCAATGTGCTGTAATTCCTGGTCTTTGATATCCGTCATGACTTTGTGCATATCTTCCTGTTTACGAACACGATCGCGATACTCTTTGGTCGCTTTCACAATGTAGTACGGATCTTGTGAGGCCAACGAAGGCACCGCCGGATCGCTGCTGATGCCGTGCGAGCCGTGGCAACCGCCACAATTCCCACTCAATGGTTGGCCTTTGACCGGATCACCAACGGACGGCGCATCGCGTTTAATCGGCGTTTGCGAGGCATAATACAACGCCATGGACTCGATATCGACGCGGTTCAGTGCGTTGACCATGACTTCTTTCTCTGCCGTGGCGATATCACGCTTTCCTTCCAGGTAATCGTTGACCGCGGAAATAAAATAAACCGGTTGCTGGCCGGCCAAATTGGGAACCCCTTCTTTGGTGCTATTGCCGTCTTCACCATGACACCCTGCACAGGCAGCGGCGGTTTTTTTCCCTTTTTCATACGGTGACAGCATTTCAGTCTGAATGGATTCGGTTTTGACCGGTGGCAGACTGGCGTAATAATTGGCAACATTTTGAATTTGCGCATCGCTCATGCCGGATGCCATGTCTTTAAGTGCCGCATG
Source organism: Gammaproteobacteria bacterium (assembly GCA_022340845.1). Classification (GTDB taxonomy): domain Bacteria; phylum Pseudomonadota; class Gammaproteobacteria; order SZUA-152; family SZUA-152; genus JAJDNG01. The sequence continues at coordinate 15,142 of JAJDNG010000046.1, forward strand.
AATGCGTTTATCTTCCTTGTAAGCGTTTAAGGAATCCACGAGATACTTAGCATATTGAGCTGCCAAATTGGGAATATTGTCGTTAGCTCCCTTTCCATCCATGCCATGGCAACCTGTACAACTGCTCTGGGCAATGGATTTACCTTCAGCTATATCAGCGGCAGTGGATGCCGATGGTGGCTTGGATTCCTGTTTTTCGCCGCATCCGATGCCAGCAACCAATATCGTAGCAGCCAGCAAAATAATGATCGCCCTGATTTTCAATGACAGGAATTTTATAGAAATGTATTTTGAAGCGATGCGTTTCAATGAAAAGCGCTGCATGTAAAAACCTCATGGGTAAACAAATGGTTTAACAAATTTTAAAACAAACGATTCAACAACTTCGATGAGCGGCCAGAGGCGCGCATCGCCAATAAATCCAGGTCAGCGTTTATTATAATCGAAACCGTAAATCAAACCTAATTCAGGAAAACACGCCCGATCCGGTATTAACCAAACAAAACGTTCTCCCAGAATCCCAGCAACACCAGGGCGAGCAATCCCAGTCCCGTAATAAGGAGTGTAGCACCCAATATCTTAGAGCCCGTGGTCATGGTTTGCGAGGGAGCTTCTACCAGGTGTTTTTCCAACTCGCCGGACTCAACCAAACGCTGGTATTCCAGTGTGTGCTCGTGTTTGTATTCCTCCAGCGGTACCGTACCGGTGAACATGGCAATATCCTGCGGAAATTTGTCGGGCCGGAAATGGCTGTTGAAAAAGTGAACCGTAAACAGGAACACGGCCGCCAGAAACGCCTCCTCGCCGTGAATGATGGTGGCCACATTGAACACCCAACCCGGAAGCAGCGATGCGGTAGCTTCGGGGAACCACATCATGATACCGCTTACACCCACAATCGTTAAACCCCAGAACGGTGCCCAGTAGTCGAATTTCTCCCAGTATGCCCATTTATCAAATACAGGACGTGGGCCTTTGCCGAAAAACCACCTAAACATTGCCGCAGCATCCTTAAAGTCTTGCCAGTTCGGCATCAACGAGCGCGACCCGAACCATGTCCAGGTTTTACAGTTGCGAATAATACACCAGACAATCATCAATAAATGGATGACAAACACGCTGATAAACGTAAGCGCGCCGATGCGATGCAACACGCCAGCCACTTCGGGACCACCGATCATTTTCATGACGGTGGGCGCCCAGAAGCTGTCGGCGTAGAGCACCGTCATGCCGGTTAATACCAGTAGCATTACACCCAGCACCAATGCCAAGTGTAAAATGCGCCAGGGTTTCGTGAAGCGTTCAAAGTGTTTTCCTTTGTACTCGGGTTTATCTTTAAAAATCTCTTCAGGATCTCCATGTAGTTGGTCCGTTTTAATACGCAGTTTGCCATTACGTTGCTGGCGTTCTTTGTATTCCCGATAAAACCACAACAAAGCATGTCCCCAGAAAAAGGTAAACACCCCGGCCAGCAATCCGATCATAAACTTCGAGGCTATCCACATGTACGGGTATTTTTCATAATCGTGAGTATTGCCATGAGGATGGAAGGACACGAAGCCTTTGGAAGCACCTTTATGGCACTTGCTGCAGGTTTCTAATCGATTGTTAATATGGACTGAAGATTCCGGATTATCCACCCGTTTAATGCCATGTGAACCGTGACAATCAAAACATTTAGCGGTGTGCGCATAACCCAAACGATTGACCTGCCCGTGATACGTGCCCATATACGTTTTGAGATTTTCTCTGTGACAAGTGCCGCATTGCTGTGTAATTTGTAATCGAATCGCATCCAGTTCGGGTGACTCGATATTGTGCGTGGTATGACAATCACTGCATATTGCCGCATTGATATTGCCGTTCTTGGTGACTTCGTTACCATGCACGGACGTTAAATATTGTTCCTTTTCAGCTTGATGACACTTGCCGCACACATTGGGAATTTCCAGGCGCCTTTCCACCCGTTCCATGCTTTCTTCGGGAAAAATGTAGTGGGCGTTGTGACAGTTGTAACACGTTGCATTGGTTCGGGATTGATCCTCTATGTTCGGCCGCGCATGCACCGAATTCATATAACTGTCAATTTGTTTAACAACGACAGCCAGGCGCGCGAATTCTTCGGTTTTTCCTTCACGTTGGGCTTTGTCCCATAACTCCCGGTGGCATTGAACACAACCCACTTTTCGGTCGATGTTTTTACGATGTGGAATTTGAATAATATCCTTGTGACACTCAACACAACCGCGTTTTGCGTGCACGCTTTTTAAAAACCGGTCTTTATCCACATGCAGATCGCGCATGGCACCGTCTGCGCCCGGAACCGCAAACCCCTGAAAACCATGGCAACCGAGGCATATGGAATTATCCGGTTTGCTATTGGCTGGTGCGGGACTGCTATTCTCAGCGGAAGTGTCAGCCGCCTCCTTATCTGTGGTTTCAGCAGTCGTTTCAGTGGTGGTTTCATCAGCAGCTTCTGTGGTTGTATCCGTGGCATTAGCCGTAGAAATCCCAACGACTATTGCCAGCATCAGGTATAGGATACTTATAACAGACCTTGTCAGAATTTTATCTACACTCATGGTTAAATATTCCTTGCTGTCGCTGACCAGACACCGTTACCACTGGATATTTGGCAATGGAATGAGGGACAGTATGCGCATACCATCCGCACACCGGTAATTTGAGGGATTTATCCTGCATCATCGCATTTGCACGCTTATTATTTTTTTACTACTACATCGATTAGGTTTACTGTTTCACTGAGGCGCAATCTGCTTGCCGGTCAATTTGGACCGATTAACCCAACCTCAGCTTGGCCACTATGGTATATCAGCATTTGCTTTAATACATCATTCGATGAATTCGTTCTCGGGGATAATTGGCATCATTTTGATCCACATCAAATCCCGAAATTCCAGGCGGTGACTCACAAGGCATTTCGCCGAGCGATAGCATACGCATCTCGCCGCTGCAGCAGAATAAACAATGCCAAATTAAAATGGAATGAAAACCCTCAAATTGCGTCTGGACAAAAAACGCTAGGGTTTGGAGTGTATGAAAGGATCGGAGTAAACGTCTTTTAAAGATACACCGGCCAGAAACAGCGCCCGGCTGGTATCGTTCACCATCTTCGGTTCACCGCAGATATACGCTCGCCAACCAGACATCCGGGGATTATGTTGCAACGCAATTGCGGTCGCCCGGCCGTGAACCACACCGGCATCCAGTTCCGTTGCTTGCGATATTCTGGAAACACAAGCGGTATATTCTACGTTGTTGTGGTTTTTAGCCAGTTGGTTGAGTTCCTGCTGAAGGTAGATACCCGCCATGGTGCCACTGCCGTGATACAGCTTAATAATACCTTGATGAGCATGATGCAATGCATCGCGCACAATGCCGTATAAAGGCGCCAGACCGGATCCGGTGCCCACCAACAGCAGCGATTGGTCAGGATTGTCAGCCATATAGAAACAATTTCCAATAGCCTCACTAATGGAGACGGTGTCGCCCACTGTCAGCTGTTTGTGTACCCAGCTACTCACAATACCATTGGGCACTAAACGAATGTGCAACTCTAAAAATGGATCTAACACCGGCGTACTTGCCAGCGAATAAGTCCGGCCGGTTCCTTCGGCATTGTATAGCGTAATATATTGGCCCGGGTGATATTGAAACCCGCTGGGGCGGGCCAGTCGCAACCGAACAATTTCGCTAGTCAGCAAATCGACACTGACAACGGAAGTGGAGAATCGAAAATTCGCCGCATCCGGCAGAATAACTTCCATATCCCGGTCCGCACTGCAACTGCAGGGTAGAAAATAGTTCTGGCTAACTAGAGACGATTTTAAGCCTTTTTGAGACTCGCTCGCGGGAGTGCCTTTTACCATACGCATAAGGCAAGTGTGGCACACCCCGCTGCGACAAGAATGTGGAATATCAACACCGTTCCGCAGAAGACAATCGAGCACAGTCTCCCCGGATTCGCTGTTGTATTGATTTCCTTGATAGATTACCAATTTTGAAACGGAACCGCGTTAGCGTCCTAAGACGTCATTGCGGGTGCTTTCTGCAATCGCAGCGGCCTTGGCAATCAGTTCATCCGGTACATTAAGCTCTTTTAAAGTGGCGCCCAAATGTTCCATCACAGCATCAAAATGAGAATCGTTCAGGCCTCTGGTGACCAAATGTGCATGCCCGTCCCGCATGTCTTTACCGGTGTAATTATTGGGCCCACCAAAAGCAACCGTTAAAAACGATTTCTGCTTGGCGGCTTGTCTTTCCATATCCACATCTTCGAAAAACTGGCTAATACGATCATCGGCCAATACCTTGCGATAGAAAATATCCACTGCTGCGTCCACTGCCGCTTCACCGCCAATCTGATCATATAAACTTTGTTCGCTCATTTCGACCTCACTTTGAATTAATTAATCTAATAATAAAATAATCATACAGCTTCAAAAACCGATAATTTCACTCTAATATTAGTTATAGGTTATTAAAGATGTATTTAAAATACATTTTATAGCTTACCCTTAAAAAGTCAATGCGTAATTTATGCTCTTTTAATATTTTTTTCCAACACTTTGTTGCACAATAACATTGTCTGGAACCGCGTCACGCAAACCGCCATTGAGTAAACAACATGCAATTAACCTTACACACCGATTATGCATTGCGAGTACTGATTTATTTAAGTACTCACCCGGAAAAAACGGTCACCATCGACGAAATCACCGATTTTTATGAAATCTCACGCAATCACCTGGTCAAAGTGGTTCACAACCTGTCCAGCAAAGGATTTATCAACACCAGCCGGGGTAAACACGGTGGAATGCAATTATCTCGGCCACCGCAAGATATTTCCATTGGTGACGTTGTGCGTCAAATTGAAGCCAATTTCGATATAGTCGAATGTTTTAATCCGAGCACCAAAAAATGCCGGGTATTGCCCATCTGCAATTTAAAAACCGTATTGCAACAAGCCAACGAAGCATTCCTGGCATTTTTGGATCAATATTCTCTGGCCGACGCGGTTAAATCCAATACAGAACTAAAAAGAATTGTTACCCGATTTTCCGCTTAACATTGCGTTACTCATGCCACTTGCTACATTACCAACCGGTCTGTAGTACCGCAAGTCGATCCGACAACATCGTCGTAACCCTGCCGTAACCCGGCCACAACGTTGTTCTGGAGCCTGACCCGGACCAACGGTATTCTAAAAACGTGAAATACGTCAACAAGTTGCTGTCCCCGGCGACCGTTAACACATTTGGACTCCACAAAATAAATCATGCTCATCCGGAACATCTATTATGTATACCATTCGCCATTGGATGTGGACAATCAACCTTACAGGCTTACTTCTGGCAAGCGGTTGTGCTCAAAATACCAATATCGCGCGCGATGAACCCTCAATAACACCACCGGCCACACAGCCAGCAGACGCTGCCGTTGCCCAATCGGCCACTGACCAGCCGGCCAATGCCGCCAAAAAACATAGCGGCGTACTCAAGAATAACAAACCCAAAACTCTTGCTAAGCGGAATCAATCGGCTGCAACTACACCACGCCTTAGCGCCAAACCAACGGCAACACACTACCCGAGCATCACATTAAACAACCCGTTTACACTTAAATACGGCCAAATGCGCCGATTGCCCAATTCGGAACTGAATTTTAAAATCAGCAAGGTCAGTGACAACCGATGTCCGCTGGAAATGCAATGCGACCAACAAGGTACTGTCGTGGTGACGCTTACTGTATACAACAACGACCAACGGATTGACGTACTGCATGTCAGCGCCAATGACTCCGTGCCTATCACTCGTGACCGCCAACTTGCTTACCATGTTCAGCTGTTGGAATTACACCCCTACCCCACCGTACAATTTATCGAACTTAAGCATTATGTCGCAGAATTGGTCGTCACAAAGAGTCGTGGTCGCTAAACGCTGATTGACCCGGTTTCTAACCGTTTGCCGGCGTTCTTGATGTGTACCGCGTGGTGGAGTAA
>JAJDNG010000055.1 GCA_022340845.1 Gammaproteobacteria bacterium
CAGGACTTTATTGCTGTATCTCAATAAACCATACACATTACTGACATAAAATTTACTTCCGACGCGCAGGATTTATCGCTGCCTATAAAGACTTGCGTGACTATTAAACGTTATTGGTCGCAGCCATGGCATTAGCAGTAGGTCATATCTCCATGGTAATAGAATTTCGGGCTGGTCGTTTACACTGTGTAACGGATTTTATTGACATTGTGTGATTGATGGTAAAGCGTTTCAATCGGGGCAAGCTTGTTATCACGGTAAAGCGTGTTATTGTTAATTAATCTCTATACTCCGCGTGGGTGAAAACGCAACCGGGAATATGCAACGCGCGTTAAGTATCACAAACAAACACAAACACAACTATAAATACAAATTTTCTATTCCCATCTCAATATAGCTAATTGGGAATATTACCAGATTCTCATATATAATGACCGGTTCTGATGAAACAGGATTAAACCATGACAAATATTGCGAAAGTAGACGATCCCAATTACAAAAATAAAACGATATCCGGCAGCACTGAAGTAAAGAACACCACTTGTTATATGTGCGCCTGCCGCTGCGGGATTCGTGTGCATTTGCGCGATGGTGAAGTGCGTTATATCGAAGGCAACCCGAACCACCCTCTGAATAAAGGCGTGTTATGCGCCAAAGGCTCATCGGGCATTATGAAGCAGTACTCCCCCGCCCGGCTGACCAAACCCTTGCGCCGCAAGGCCAGCGCCGATCGTGGCGACGGCGAATTCGAAACCATCAGTTGGGACGAGGCGTTTCAAATCATGGAGGACCGCTTGCGCCACATCCGGGAAACGGATCCGAAAAAATTCGCCTTGTTCACCGGCCGCGACCAGATGCAAGCTTTGACCGGCTTGTTCGCCCGCCAGTTTGGTACCCCCAACTATGCCGCCCACGGCGGTTTTTGTTCGGTAAATATGGCGGCGGGCATGATTTACTCCATCGGCGGATCCTTTTGGGAGTTCGGCGGCCCGGACCTGGACCGCTCCCGCTTGTTTATCATGTTCGGCACCGCCGAGGACCATCATTCCAACCCCTTGAAAATCGCCATTTCCAAATTAAAACGCGACGGCGGGCGGTTCATATCCATTAATCCCGTACGCACCGGCTACTCCGCCATCGCCGATGAATGGGTCCCCATCAAACCCGGCACCGATGGCGCGCTGCTCCTGGCGTTGATTCATGAAATCATTAAAACCGGTTTGTACGACCGCGATTTTCTCATCCGTTATTCCAACGCGGCCCAGTTGGTGAACCAGGATAAAAACAACGACGACTTCGGCCTGTTAATCCGCACCTACGAAGAAGAAGATGAAGGCAAAGTGAATCCCCAAGACCAATTATGGTGGGACCGCATCACGAACCAGGCCGTGCGCACCCACCGTGAAGGCACCGATCCTTTTTTGTTGGGCGAATTCACACTCAAAGACGGCACGCCGGTTAAACCGGCGTTTCAATTATTAGTCGACCAGGTGAAAGACTACACCCCGGAATGGGCCGAAGACATTACCGGTATTCCCGCGGACAATATTCGCCGCCTGGCCCACGAAATGGGTATTACCGCCCGCGATGAAAAAATCGAACTGCCCATCGCCTGGACCGACGCCTGGGGCAAGGACCATGAAGCCGTGGTGGGCAACCCGGTGGCTTTTCACGCCATGCGGGGATTGGCGGCGCACTCCAACGGTTTTCAAACCATACGCGCGTTGTCTATATTAATGAGCATTCTGGGCACTATTGACCGGCCCGGCGGTTTTCGCCACAAGCCCCCGTTTCCACGGCCCATTCCGCCTTGCCCTAAAACCCCTAACGGCCCCCAAGGCGTCAAATCCAATACCCCGCTGGGGGGCATGCCCTTGGGCTGGCCGGCCGATCCCAACGATTTGTTCGTGGATGAACACGGCGAAGCCATTCGCATCGATAAGGGGTTTTCCTGGGAATATCCGCTGTCCGTACACGGATTGATGCACAACGTCATCACCAATGCCTGGCGCGGCGATCCCTACCGCATCGATACATTATTGTTGTTCATGGCCAACATGGCGTGGAATTCCACCATGAACACCGAAAACGTACGTAAGATGCTCAACGATAAAGACGAAAACGGCGACTACAAAATTCCGTTTATTATCGTCTGCGACGCCTTCCAGTCCGAAACCACGGCGTTTGCCGATTTAGTCCTGCCGGACACCACCTACCTGGAACGCCACGATGTGATGTCCATGCTGGACCGGCCAATTTCCGAATTCGACGGCCCGGTGGATTCGGTACGCATCCCGGTGCTGCCCCCCAAAGGGGAATGCAAGCCTTTCCAGGATGTGGTCATCGAGCTGGGCAGTCGTTTGCAATTGCCTGCTTTCACCAACAAAGACGGCTCACGCAAATTCCGCGACTACCCGGATTTTGTGGTGAATTTCGAAACCGACAAAGGCTCCGGCATCGGTTTTCTGGCCGGCTGGCGCGGCAAAGGTGGGGAGAAATTCCTGCGCGGTGAACCCAATCCCAAACAATGGGAAATGTATGAAAAGAACAACTGCGTGTTCCATTACGAGCTGCCCAAGTCGTATCAATACATGCGCAACTGGAACAAAGGGTATCTGGAATGGGCCAAATTTCATCACATGACCCGTCACACCGACCCCATTAACATTCACATTTACTCGGAAGTATTGCAAAAATTCCGTCTTGCCGCGCAAGGCAAATACGCCGGTAAGAAACCGCCCGAACGGTTTCGCGAACGTATTGCCACTCACTTTGATCCCTTGCCGTTTTATTTTGAACCGCTGGAAGGTCAGCTGACGGATAAACACAAATACCCGTTGAACGCGGTCACTCAACGGCCCATGGCCATGTATCATTCCTGGGATTCGCAAAATGCCTGGTTGCGGCAAATTCATACTTACAACTTTTTATACATGAGTCCCAAAGTCGGTGAACAAGGAGGCTTCAACGACGGGGACTGGGTGTGGGTGGAATCCATGCACGGCAAAGTGCGCTGCATGTGCCGTTTTTCCGAAGCGGTGGAACCGGGCACGGTATGGACCTGGAACGCCATCGGCAAAGCCGCCGGCGCCTGGAACCTCACACCGGATGCCAATGAATCCAAGCAAGGCTTTTTGCTCAACCACGTGATTTCCGAAGAGTTACCCAAACAAGGCGAACTGGAACATTTATCCAACTCCGATCCTGTCACCGGGCAAGCGGCGTGGTATGACGTGCGGGTACGGGTTTATAAAGCCGGCCCTGAAGAAGAACAAGTCACCTCACCGCAATTTAACACCATGCTGCCTTATCCCGGGCAGCCCGACCGCAAATCCTGGTTGTCCTTCTTTGCGGGCAAGAGCGCTGGTAAAAGCGCTAATAAAAAGTAAAAGAGGAATTCTGAATGACCCAATTGGCACTAGTCATCGATTTGAACGTGTGCGTCGGCTGTCACGCCTGCGTCACCAGTTGCAAGCAGTGGAACTCCTCAGGCGCCGCCGGTCCCATGACCGACGATATGCCTTATGGTAAAGACCCTACCGGCACGTTTTTTAACCGGGTGCAAACCTACGAAGTGGGTACGTTTCCGTTTACCGAAACCGTACACTTTCCCAAGAGTTGTCTGCATTGCGAAGACGCCCCTTGCGTGCCGGTATGCCCCACCGGCGCCAGCCACAAGCGGGAGAAAGACGGCATTGTGCTGGTGGATTACGACAAATGCATCGGTTGCGGTTATTGCTCCTGGGCCTGCCCCTATGGCGCACGGGAGTTCGACGAACACGAAAAAGTCATGAAAAAATGCACCTTGTGCGTGGACCGCATTTATGACGACGCGCTGCCGGAATCTGAACGCCGCCCGGCCTGTGTCATCGCCTGCCCCACCAGCGCGCGTTTATACGGTGACATCCACGATCCCAATTCCATCGTATCCCTGGCCATACGCGAAAGCGGCGGTTACCAGCTGATGCCGGAGTTAGGCACCCAACCGGCCAACCACTATTTGCCGCGGCATAAGACCAAACAGCACATCCATGAAGACGAATTGGTGCGGGTGGACAATCCGCTCAAGAAAGAAGGCCCGCTGCCCATCGACGAAGAAGGGCCGTTCTTGGAGGATTCCACGTCGTGGTAAGGCATTTTACCGCAGGGTGGGCACAAAAAGACGTGCCCACCCTGCGGATCAAGATCAATTTATTAACATCCGAATTCAGGAGCCAAACACAATGAATCCAGCGTTTTCCGTCGTCTTCCTCACCACGTTGATCGGTACCGGTCAGGGGTTGTTTATTGCGCTGTTTTCCGGGCAATACTACGCTTTCTTGCAACACGTGCCACCACAACCCGCCGCGTTCTACGGCGCAGGCAGTATGATCGCTCTGGCGTTTCTCATCGCCGGCCTGGTCGCCTCGTTTTTTCATCTGGGCCATCCCGAACGGGCCTGGCGCGCCGCCACTCAGTGGCGCACGTCGTGGTTGTCACGGGAAGTCATCGTGTTGCCGGCGTTTATGTTTGTGGTGTTTTTATACGGCATATTGCATTACTTCAATGTTGATCCACATGTATTCGGCACTGCGGCCATTCCGGAGTTTGGCCTCACCATGGTGGTTGGCGCGGTGGGCGTGGCGGTCTGTTTCGGGTTGTTCGTGTGCACCGCCATGATTTACGCTTGCTTGAAATTCCTGCAGGAATGGCATTCGCCTCTGACAGTGGTGAACTACACGCTGCTGGGGATGGCATCCGGCTTTACTCTGGGCACCGCATTCGCCAGTCAACAAAACTCCACCTTGCTGGGCTTTTTCGCTGCATGGTCGGTGATTCTCACCCTTGTCGCGCTATTAACCCGGGGTGCCGCGCTGATCCGCAACTACCGGTTGAAACACAAATCCACCCTGCAAACCGCCATTGGCGTGCGCCACGCCAACATTCAGCAAAAATCCCAAGGCGCCATGGGCGGCTCGTTCAATACCCGGGAATTTTTTCACGGTAAAACCGCAACGTTTATCAAATCCATCAAATGGATCTTTTTGGTGACCGTATTTCCCATACCCGTGGCGTTAGTATTAACCGGATTATACGGCGGTCATCACGAGCTGTTTGCCGTTGCCTTTGTGGTGCAATATCTGGGACTTATCGCCGAACGCTGGTTCTTTTTCGCCCAGGCACGACACCCACAAAACCTTTACTACCAAACGGTGTAAACCGTCGGGTGGGCACGGTTTTTGTGCCCTCCCGACGGGGGGAAAAAATCTCATAGACGCATCCAGCACTATGCATTATGTTTAAGCTATGACATCCCTCACCGACCCCTTTGGGCGAAAGATCGAATATGTGCGATTGTCGGTCACCGACCGTTGTGACCTGCGTTGTTTTTATTGTATACCGCAACAATTTAAAGGTTTTGAAGAGCCGGAACAGTGGCTGAGTTTCCCTGAAATCGAGCGGGTGATCACTGCGTTTGCCGATTTGGGGGTGGAAAAAATCCGCATCACCGGCGGCGAACCGTTGGTAAGGAAAAACCTACCGGAACTGGCCCAGCGACTGTCCGCCATTGCCGGCATCAATGATTTGTCGTTAAGCACTAATGCCGTGCAATTGGCCCGCCATGCCAAAGCGTTGCACCTGGCCAATGTGTCACGCATCAATGTCAGCCTGGACAGTTTAGACCCGCAGCGTTTTAAACACATCACCAACGGCGGCAAGCTGGATAAAGTACTCAGCGGCTTAATGGCCGCAAAAGCGGCCGGTTTTCATCCCATCAAAATCAACATGGTGGTGATGAGAGGCGTCAATGACGATGAAGTGCAGGAGATGGTGAATTTCTGTATTCAACATGACTTCACCTTACGGTTTATCGAAACCATGCCCATGGGTGATACCGGACGCGATGCTATAAATCATTATTTGAGCCTGGATGTGGTTAAGCGACAACTGCAACAACAGTTTGAATTAATACCCGGCGTGATGCCCGGCGGCGGTCCCGCGCGATACATGCAAGTGGCCGGCACGGATTTAAAAATCGGTTTTATTACGCCTATATCGCAACACTTTTGCGAAACCTGCAACCGAGTTCGCATATCCGTCGATGGCACCTTATATCTTTGCCTTGGCCAGGACGATAAACTGGAACTGCGCCCTCTGCTTCGCGACGGTGCTGATCACGAAGCCATCAAACAAGCCATTATCGAGGCCATCGCTCGCAAACCGGAGCGACACGAATTCCGGGAAAAGCCGGAACAAGTGGTCAGAATCATGTCCATTACCGGCGGCTAACGACTCAAGTCCTACGGAATAAGCGGTTGTTTAGTCGTGTTAGTATTGATGTCAGTGTTAATGCTGGTATTATGGTTCCCACCATCCGGTTTTTCTCACAATCACCTTCCAAGCTAAGGAATCATCTGCATGATTCATAAACCATTTTTCATTGCTGTCATTTTTATCGTTGGTTTCTCATTAAGCGCATGCTCTAAACACCAAGACGATGATGAATCCAGCGCCACCAGTGGGCTGGATACCCGCCCCAACAACCAAACCTGTCTTGCCCCTGACAGCATTACGGCACAACCCAGCGATGTCACTATCGAGCCGGCATTCCCGGATTTGCCGAACATGGGTTCAGTGATCGCATTATTGCAAGCGCCTGGCGATGACAATAATTGGTATGCGGTGGTACAGGACGGCCAGGTGCTACGGTTTACCAACAATCCAGCGACATCCCAGGCTGATCCGTTTATCGATATATCGACTCAAGTGAGTTGCTGCGGGGAGCGAGGCTTGCTGGGCATGGCGTTTCATCCCGATTATCCCGACAATCCGGGCATATACCTTTCCTATACTAACAGCCAGGGGACCTCGACCATTTCCCGTTTCACAGTGGTTAACAATCTATGGCAGGAAGACATTGTTATC
>JAJDNG010000060.1 GCA_022340845.1 Gammaproteobacteria bacterium
ATCAGAAGTGCAGAAGCTCCGGGTTACGCAGACTCTGCACCTCAGAATCAAGTATTGGACAGCATCGACGATCGCGCTTCGCTACAAGTACTTGCGATCTTCTAATGATCGTTTAGCTTCATTTTAGATAACTAAAAATGCCCCGGTTACCCGGGGCATTTTTTTTGCTCAACCAAAAAATTCTTGCGATTTATTTGTAAGCGATTGGTGTCGAAGTTCCAGGCTACGTGGCGTGCAATTGACGCAGCGAATCAAGGGGCGGGATGCTTTTCGTGTGCGTCGTGGTGTTATTTAAGTCGGCGGTTGGTGTCCCAAAGAAAACACTCTAACCACCGCCTTTCATTTTCTCCAACGTGATACCAATGATTTCAATGGCGATTCCCACTACCAGCAATACAATTCCGCCGGGGCTTTCGGGGGCAAACAAGAGCAATAAGGCGCCAACAATGATAATAAATACCGCCAGGATTCTTCTGTTTTTCGTTGTCATGAGTGATTGTCGCTATTAGTCAAGGTTTGTAAAAAAGTGCGTAGTCCATTGATATAAATTACTTCACTTTGTAAAAATCCGTCATTGTGTCCACCATGAATTTTTAAAAACTGTTTAGGTTGATGGGCAGTTTCATATAATTGGCGTCCCAACGTATACGGAATGATTTCGTCATCCGGGCTATGCACGATCAAAACCGGGCAATGAATGGATTTGAGGTTGCTAATATTACTATAGGAAAAGCGGGTTAACCATCGCAGGGGAAAAACGGGCAACAACCGGCTCGCCATGTCCGGAGCCGAAGTAAACGTCGATTCCAGGATTAACGCTTTGGGGGGATGTTCGACAGCCAAATGGCTGGCAACTGCACCGCCCAGAGATCGGCCGAAATAGATCAAACGGTCGGGACTCACATTCCGCTGCCGGACTAAATAGTGGTATGCCGCTTGCGCGTCCTGGTAAGTGCCCGATTCGCTGGGAGTACCGGTGCTGTTGCCGTAACCCCGGTAGTCAAAAATAAATATCGACAGCTGCAAGCGATGAAAAACGCTGATGGAATCCAATCGGTGTGAGATATTTCCCGCATTGCCGTGGAAAAACAACAATACATCGCTGTCTTGTTTGGCGGGAACATACCAGCCGTGCAGTTGTTGTCCGTCTTCGGTGGCAAAATGGATATTTTCATAGTCTAAGCCCAGTTGTTCCGGGGTGGCCACCAACTCCCGGGAGGGCAGATTGGGGTAATACACCATGCTATGCTGGGTTATTACCAGAATCAGAAGCAAGGCAATATAGAGGGCAAGTAAAATTTTACCCACCAGCAGCAGTTGATCCAAAAGCATGGTTCTATGGTTAAATTTCCTGGATTTTGAACCGAATAGATTCATTATAAGCTTAGCAGATAATACCCCTTCAACTTCGGGAGGTAGTTTCTTTGCTGAGGATGAGGCAACTGGGTCTATGTGGTCCAGCTATGTGGTCCTGTAATGTGTCGAGCCGCGTGTAGCCCGATTTATTGTTCGCTCATATAGCATCAAGAATCTGTGCAAACTGAGCAAATGGGACATACTGTGGCCGTGGCCGTGGCCGGGTCGAATAACACGATGGCTTTGGAAACCTTTTAAAGAACAACGTCATATTACAGAACAACGTCATAAAATCGGAAATTTCTAGTAAAGTGTTGCGGTTTTTGACCGAAATTACACTTACCCTACTTTTTTGTCGTTTGGCAAACTTTGTAGCGTCTTAGGGAAACACAATTTAGACAACAGCTTAGAAACTGGCTAGAAAACGGGTTAGAAAAAATGGCTCATGGCGGGAATGACGTATGACCGGTATTCCGATGATTATTGACGTAGAGGCCTCCGGCTTTGGCGCGGGCAGTTACCCTATAGAAGTGGGCATAGCGTTGCCAGAAGGTAGTGATTTTTGCTGTTTGGTGCGCCCGGAATCCAGTTGGACGCGATGGGATGAAGAGACCGAACAAGTCCACGGTATCAGCCAGGAGATATTGTTTCGCCACGGAAGACCGGTCACTGAAGTGGCCACCCAGCTAAACCAAATCCTCGAGGACAACGTCGTTTACAGCGATGGCTGGGGGTACGATCAGACCTGGCTCAGCCTGTTGTTTCATCACGCCGGGGTCAGGCAACAGTTCCAGTTGGAGCCTTTGACCGCAATCATGAGCGATCACCAGATGCGCGTGTGGGAACGCACCAAATGGGGTGTTATACGGGAGTTTAATCTGCAACGCCATCGCGCCAGTTCGGATGCAAAAATATTACAACTTACCTATTTGCGATCGTTGGAAAATAAGTTGCGTTTAGTTTAGAACGCACTGCCTTAGGGCGAGGTCGACAACGGTGCAGTGGAGTGCACTAAAAAGCATCAATGGTTCCAATAAAGTATTCCCGCCAGCCAAAATAACCTCTTTTCTATAATTCCTCCGCGTAAAAATTGTGAGTTATTGCATGCTCGCAAATATGTCATAATGGCGATTAATACTAATCCTTGTCATTCAACCAACGGTGCGCCATGACCATACGAGTAGCCATAAACCATAAAACCCGGTATCAATACGACAGGCTGGTTTCCCTTTCCCCTCACGTATTTCGTTTGCGCCCGGCAGTGCATTCCAGAACACCCATCGAGTCTTATTCGATAACCATTAATCCATCCGATCATTTCATCAATTGGCAACAAGATCCTTTTGGCAACTATCTGGCACGGGTGGTTTTTCCCGAAAAGACCAGAGCATTAACCTTGGAAGTGGATTTGATCGCGGACATGACCGTAATCAATCCTTTTGACTTCTTCGTGGAAGACTACGCCAAAGAATACCCATTCGAATACGATGCGCAATTAAAAAAAGAGTTAACGCCGTATATCGAAGTTAAAGAATCCGGGCCATTGTTAACCGAATGGCTGGCCGGTGTAGACCAAAGTACAAAGGGCATTGTGGATTTCCTGGTTTATTTGAACAACCGTTTGCAGCACGATATCGGTTACAACATTCGTATGGAAGCCGGAGTTCAGAGTTGTGAACAAACGCTGCAACTCGCTCGCGGTTCCTGCCGGGATAGTGGCTGGTTGCTGGTGCAGATCCTGCGGAATTTGGGACTGGCAGCGCGTTTTGTTTCCGGTTACCTGGTGCAGCTAACTGCAGATGTTAAGTCCTTGGATGGTCCCTCAGGACCACAAAATGATTTTACCGATCTTCATGCGTGGTGCGAAGTTTATGTGCCTGGGGCCGGTTGGCTGGGACTGGATCCCACGTCGGGACTGTTTGCCGGCGAAGGACATATACCGCTGGCCTGTACCCCGGATCCTATTAGTGCGGCGCCGGTCACCGGTTTTGCCGAAAAATGCGAAACTGAATTCTTTTTTGAAAACACGGTAACCCGCATACACGAAGATCCCCGTGTGACCAAGCCTTTCAGTGATGACCAATGGGCGCACATCTGCGCGTTGGGCCGGGCGGTGGATAAGGAATATGAGCAAAACGATGTGCGGTTGACCATGGGCGGGGAACCCACGTTTGTGTCCATTGACGATATGGAATCGGCGCAGTGGAATACCGCCGCACTGGGAGATCACAAGCTGAGCCTGGCTAGCAACTTATTTAAAAAGCTGGCAGACGATTTTACCCAGGGGCCGTTGCTGCATTACGGCCAGGGCAAGTGGTATCCCGGGGAACCGTTGCCGCGCTGGGCATTGAATTGTTTTTGGCGCAAAGACGGTACGGCTATTTGGCGCGATCATGCGCTTATCGCCAATGAACAGCAACACAACGATTTTACCAATGACGATGCCAAACGCTTCGTCGAATCCTTATGCGGATTTTTACGTGTTAATACCAGCTATATAGTTCCAGGCTATGAAGATACTTTGTATTATTTGTGGAAAGAAGGAAACCTGCCTGAAAACTTTGATCCTGTAGCGCTAAAGCTGAAAAAACCTGACGAGCGGCTGCGGGTGGTGGAGGTATTGCAGCAAGGATTGTCATCGCCTTCGGGGTATGCCTTACCGTTGCGCTGGGATCCCGCTGATGAACAGTGGCAAAGCAACCGGTGGAAATTCTCCCGCAAACACATGTACCTGGTCCCGGGCGACTCTCCCATGGGATTGCGGTTGCCATTGGAATCGTTGCCGTGGGAGGCGGAAGAAGATAAGGAACAATATCACCCGCAAAGCCTGTTTGCGCCTTTGCCAGAGTTAGGGGACTATTTTGGTGAAGTCGCGCGTCGCTACAGTTATGTCAGTGAAGCGCCTCGCCCCGATTGGCGCCGGCAAGACATTGCTGACTCCAACGATATCACCAAGGGTGGTTTGCCGAAGCCAACACATAAAGAAAAAGTAAAAGTGACCCACAGTGCCGTATGTGTGCAAGCTCGCGATGGCATTATGCATGTTTTTTTACCGCCTTTGACCCATTTGGAACATTATCTGGATTTGGTGGCCTCTGTGGAAGCGACCGCCCGGGAATTGAACATACCCGTGCGCATTGAAGGATACGAGCCACCCGCCGATTACCGGGTCAACAAATTAGGTGTGACGCCGGATCCGGGGGTCATTGAAGTCAACGTGCATCCCACGCACAGTTGGGACGAGTTGGTGCAAAATACCGAGCGATTATACGAGCACGCCCACCAGTCGCGCCTGGGAACTGAAAAATTTATGCTCGATGGCCGTCATACCGGCACCGGCGGGGGCAATCATGTCACCATCGGTGGCCCGACTCCGGCGGACAGCCCCATATTGCGGCGCCCGGACCTGTTGCGCAGTCTGGTCACTTATTGGCAACATCATCCGGCGTTGTCGTATTTGTTTTCCGGAATGTTTATCGGCCCTACCAGCCAGGCGCCGCGGGCGGATGAAGGCCGTGATGAAAGTCTGTATGAACTGGAAATTGCGTTTCAACAAATGCCACGGGGCGAGGTCCCCGAGCCCTGGCTGGTGGATCGGTTGATGCGTAACCTCCTGGTAGACATTACCGGCAATACCCACCGCGCCGAATTCTGCATCGACAAACTCTACTCGCCGGGCAGCGCCACTGGCCGCTTGGGGTTGGTGGAGTTCCGTGCTTTCGAAATGCCGCCCCATGCGCGCATGAGTGTGGTGCAGATGCTGTTATTGCGCATTTTAATCGCGCGTTTTTGGAATACGCCCTACGAGCAATCGCTGGTAAGGTGGGGTACTGAACTGCACGATCGGTTTATGTTGCCGCATTATGTGTGGGCCGACATCAAAGACGTGGTGGAAGACTTGCAACGGGCGGGTTATCCCTTCCAGGCGCAATGGCTGGCGGCGTTTTCGGAATTTCGTTTTCCACACTACGGCTCTGTGCGGATTAACGATATTCATTTGGAACTGCGGGCCGCCTTGGAACCCTGGCATGTACTGGGGGAAGAAGTGAGCAATCTGGGTACCGCCCGGTTTGTGGATTCATCCGTGGAACGTCTGCAGGTGAGGGCGACGGGTCTCACGGAATCGCGCTATGTGGTGACCTGTAATGGCCGGCGCGTGCCTTTGCACAATACCGGCATGCAAGGCGAATATGTTGCGGGCGTACGCTATCGGGCGTGGCAGCCGCCTTCCGCCCTGCATCCCACTATCGGCGTACATTCCCCCTTGGTATTTGACGTCATTGATACCTGGAACGGCCGATCCATTGGCGGTTGTACGTACCATGTTGCCCATCCCGGCGGACGCCATTATGATGTATTTCCGGTAAACTCTTACGAGGCGGAGTCGCGGCGTATCAGCCGTTTCTGGGGCTACGGTCACACGCCAGGTGTGCTG
Source organism: Gammaproteobacteria bacterium (assembly GCA_022340845.1). Lineage (GTDB taxonomy): Bacteria > Pseudomonadota > Gammaproteobacteria > SZUA-152 > SZUA-152 > JAJDNG01. Next base: position 5,792 of record JAJDNG010000060.1, read on the forward strand.
CAACCACCGCCGGATTTCAGTCGTTTCGGCCAGTTTTATCCGCAAGGCAACGCGCCGGGGCCTATGGCGCCACCTGCTGAAGAGACGAACAATGAATATCCTTATACTTTAGACTTGCGGCGAAAACCGCGTTCAGTTTAAGGGATTAGGTATAAAAACAACTACAATAATAAAATAACCACTCACAATTAAGTTATGGCGTTAAGCGACAAAGAGCAAGAACCCACGCGCGACTGGTATCAATCTGAACCCGGCGTTTTCGATGAAATGTGCGAAGCCGATGGTCAGCCTCGAGCCCATTGGGATTATTTTGCTCGCGCCGTACAAACCCTGGGCACCAAAGAATTGGCCCGCCGTCAACAAGAGGCATTGCGCTTGTTGCGGGAAAACGGAGTCACCTATAACGTCTACGATGACCAAACCGCGTATAGCCGGCCCTGGGAGTTGGATCCCATCCCGTTTCTGGTGGGCAGTGAAGAATGGACCACTATAGAAGCCGGTCTTACACAACGGGCCGAACTGTTCAATCTAATCCTGACCGATCTTTATGGACCGCGGGAACTGATCAAAAAAGGCGTGTTGCCCCTGGAGCTGATTTACAGTCACCTCGGGTTTCTTCGCCCGTGTGACAAAGTGGGCCATGCGGGCCAGCATCAACTGATCATCCATGCTGTGGATCTTGCCCGAGGACCCGATGGGGGCATGTGGGTGGTGGGCGATCATACTCAAGCACCTTCCGGGGCGGGATATGCACTGGAAAACCGCATGGCCATGACGCGAATTTTGCCCAGCTTGTTCCGCGATTGTCATGTGCACAGGCTGGCGTTGTTTTTTCATGCCTTGCGTTCAGGGCTGGCCAGTATATCGCCCACCCAAGACAACGATCCATACACCGTTATTTTAACACCGGGTCCGCGCAACGAGACCTATTTCGAGCACGCCTATCTGGCATCTTACTTAGGATATACGTTGGTCCAGGGCGATGACTTAACCGTGCGTGACGGCAAAGTGTGGCTTAAATCATTGGATGGCCTGCAACCGGTGGA
>JAJDNG010000070.1 GCA_022340845.1 Gammaproteobacteria bacterium
GTGCGTTTCAACTCGGAGACATAGATTTGCGACAGTGGCACTTCGGCTAAATGTTTGGCTGCGGCTTCGGCCTGTTTGATGCCGGTTGCGGTTAAATGTACGTCGTCGTCGGGGTCGTCGTTGCACAGGCCCAGTAAGTTGTAATTAGTTTGGGCGTGGCGCAGTACATATAAATTCATAGGCAGCGTTTGGCAACTAATACAACAGTTCAATCCAGCGTTTACCGGCCTTCAATTCAGCCTTGCGTCGTTGCCATTTATCATCGCCTTTCGCCATTTTACTGAAGACTTTGTCCAGGGAGTCGCTGATGGCTTCCAGTCCTGCGACGTACACATAGGTTTTGTGGTGGCAGATCATGTCCCAGACTTCTTTTTCGTGTTGTTCCAGCGCCTCTTCCATGGCGATGGGTGCGCCCCAATGGGGGCGCGGGCTGATGGCCTGGTAGGCTTTAAAGGTGTCTTCGTCGTAGTAGTTGGAAAAGTCGTCGCGTTTGTCGTTCATGTACAGCATGTCCAGGCCGGTATGGGCGCCGTAGAACAATCGGACTTTGCCTTGCCAGCCGCCCAGGTTGTGGTAGATGTGTTTGATAAAAGCGCGAAATGGGGCAATGCCGGTGCCCATGCCGATCATTAAGAGATCGGCGGATTTGCTGTCCGGGACTTCGAACGGCATACCGTAAGGACCACTTAAGGTGACGCTGGCCCCTGGCTTGAGGTCGCAGAGGTAGTTGGAGGCGATGCCTTGGTAGAGTTCCCCGCTGTATTCGTCGATGTAGTTGCAACGCCGCACGCACAAGGTAATTTTTTGTTGTTGATGGGCGGTTTTGGGGTCGTCGGCGATGGTATACAGACGAAAGTGGGTTTCGTGGCCAAATTCATGAGGACCGGGCACCAGTACGCCAACTAATTGGCCCAGTTCATATTGGAAGTCCGTGTTTTGGATATCGAATATGAGTTCTTTGACTTCCGTGGGCGCATCGTCTTCGGTGATGCGCTCGCTGGATACCAGGGTGGCCTGGTATTGTTTGTTGGTGTCGAAGTCTTGTAGTTGCATGGTTTGGTCCTCTTTCTATGTAGTATAGAACCACAGAGACGCAGACGGCACAGAGTTTTTACTCAAATTCTGTGTCTCTGTGGTTGAGACTTATGATTGATCTATTCGTCTTCTGTTCGAATCAATTCCCCAGCCCCGCAAATCCCATAAACGTCAACGACAGTATGCCCGCAACAATCAATGACACCGCTGTGCCCTGGGCAATATTCGGCACTTCAGCCAGCTCCAGCTTTTCGCGGATGCCAGCCATGAGTATCAACGCCAGGGTAAATCCCAACCCCGCGCCCAGGGCGAAGACGATGGATTGCAGGAGGCCGTAGCCCCTGTTGGTTTGGAACAAGGCCAGTCCTAAAATGGCGCAATTGGTGGTGATCAAGGGCAGGAATATGCCCAGAGTGCGGAACAGTGCCGGGCTGATTTTTTTGATGAACATCTCGACCAGTTGCACGGTAGAGGCGATCACCACGATGTAGGAGATCAATTGCAGATACGGCGCGTGTAACAAGGTCAATAACACGTTGATGCCATAGGTACACACCGAAGCTACCAGCATGACAAAAGTGACCGATAAGCCCATGCGGCTGGCGGTGGCGAGTTTGCCGGAGACACCCAGGAAGGGGCATATGCCCAGAAAATACGCCAGCACGAAATTGTTGATCAAACTGGCGTTGATGAATATGGACCATAAGGATTGCTCAGTCACGAGGACCACCTTGTTTTAGCCGGTTGATCAACAACATCCACAAGGCCAGCACAAAAAATGCGCCGCCGGGTAACAGCATAATCACCCAGGGTTGGAAATTCCCCGGCAATACACTCAAGTTAAAAAACGTACCATTGCCCAGCAGTTCCCTGACCACGCCCAAGCACAATAACGCCAACGTAAAGCCTACCCCCATGCCCAGGGCGTCATAGATGGAGCGCTTCAGGTTGTTTTTGGAGGCGAATGCTTCGGCTCGGCCCAGAATCAAGCAGTTGACCACAATGAGCGACACATATGCACCCAGGCTTTTGTGTACCTCCAGACTTACGGCCTGAATGATGTAGTCCACTGCGGTCACAAAGGTGGCGATGATGGCGACATAACTGGCAATGCGCACTTGTTTGGGCACGGCATGGCGCAGCGATGACACGAGAACGTTTGACATCAGCAGCACGAAAGCTGTGGCCAGTCCCATGACCAGGGCGTTGCTGGCGGTGTTGGTAACTGCGAGTGTCGGGCACATGCCCAGCACTTGCACGAACACCGGATTTTGCGCCCACACACCTTTGATAAATTCATCGGTGTCTTTGGGGCCGGTTACGATAATCTCGCCAGGTTTAGTGCTCAAGTTATAGGCTCCTGTTGCTTGGCGACGATGGGCAGCCAGAATGATAAACTGCGATTTAAAATAACCACCACCGCCCGGGAGGAGATGGTGGCGCCGGTGATGGCATCAATTTGCCGGGTGTGGGTTTTCGAGTTATTTTTAATCAATTCCAGGGGCTGTTGCCGTTCGTTGTCGATAGCATCTAAGCCAATTTCAATGTTGTTGAAATTGTCCAAAAAAGCTCGGCTTTCTATCTTGCTTCCCAGTCCGGGCGTTTCCCGACTTTGCAGGACAACCAGGCCTTGAATGGACTCGGAACGAATCGAATAACCATAAAGCAAAGCTATGGTATCTTGATAGCCCATGCCTTGCGCGGCAATGGCAAAGCCGATCAAGCTGTGGTTGGCATCGTAACAGGCATAAATATCGGACGTGTCGTTGTCAGTGACTTTTTGCAAATTGTTGTTTCCCACTAAGTGGTATGCGGAGAAGCTTTTGGTATTCGCTAACACTTGATAAATGGCATTTTCCAAAGCGCGTTGTTTATTGACTTTAATAATCGGGAACGTCACCTCGAACACTGTCACAATCACCAGCGCGCATATCAGGCCAATGCCTACCAGCGTGCGGTACATGGGCCAGCCGGCGTTTGCGTGAAGTGTGGTTTTAACAGTAGTCATAAGCTCAGGAACGATGACCAAACGGCGTGGGTTGAATAAACCGGTCAATGTGCGGCGACACGGCATTGGCGAATAAAATAGCGTACATGACACCTTCGGGCATGCCGCCCCACAAGCGAATGATGACTACCAGTGTGCCGATTAATGCTCCGTAGATAAAACACCCCAAGTTCGTAATGGGGGAAGCCACCATGTCAGTGGCCATGAACATGGCGCCTAACATCAAGCCGCCGGAGAACAGCATGAATACAGCGTCGGGATAACGGTGGGGGTTCGCAAAATGAAACAAGGCGCTGAGGACGATTACCGTAAAAAAAATTCCCACCGGGATGCGCCAATTCATCATGTTGCGCGCAATTAAATACAGCCCACCCAACAAAATCAGTACGGCGCAGGTTTCTCCTAGCGAACCGGAAGTCAAACCCAACAGCAAGTCCATGGCGTCCGTCGGTTGCTGGTTGAATTTCATGGCGGCCAGCGGCGTGGCGCCGCTGAGGCTGTCGTATTGGGGAGAGGTCAATGGAAACGTCAATGTGGAGGCAGGCAAAGATGTGAAGCGTTGCGCGCCAAATGCTGCGCTCCACGTCGTCATGGCGGTGGGAAACGCCGCCTGCAAGAATGCCCTGCCGACTAATGCAGGATTAAATGGGTTGTACCCCAGGCCGCCGAAAATAAATTTGCCCAGGGAGACGGCGATGACGCCACCTATCAATGTCATCCACAACGGTAAATTGGGCGGCAGAGTCAGTCCGTAGATGATGCCGGTAATCGCTACCGACCAATCGTTAACAGAGGTGGTTTGCCGTGACCATTTGCATAGCCAGTGTTCGGTCAACAAGCAGGACAGAACCGCAGCCATGAGGGTAAACAACGCCGCCAGGCCGAAAGCGTAAATGGAAAACGCCACCACCGGCAGTAATGCATAGACCACGTTGCGCATGATGACATCGACACCGGCGCCGCTGCTGATGTGGGGTGAGGAATGGATTTGCAGAATTTTCTTATCCATCAGGCGGCTTGGGCTTTTTTGAGCTGAGATTTGGCGATACGAAAATACTGCACCAGCGGTATGTGCGACGGACACACAAACGAGCATGCCCCGCATTCGAAACAATCTTTAAGGTTGAATTCGTCGGCCATTTTTTCGTATTGGTTTTTTTTAGCGAGCAATCCCAGTTGGGAGGGATTGAGCAGCATGGGGCAGGCTTGCACGCAGCGGCCACAATGGATACACGGATAGATTTTTTGTGGCGGCGCGTTTTTGTCCCGGGAATATGCAATGACACCGGAAGTGCCTTTGGTGACGGGGATGTCCAGGCCGGGGGCGGCTTGACCCATCATGGGGCCACCCAGGAAAACTTCGCTTAGCGTACCTTGCACACCAACGGTGTCCAGGATAAACCGTAACGGCGTGCCTATGGGCACCCGGTAATTGCCTTTGTGATTTACGGCGTTGCCCCCGACGGTGATTACCCGTTCCTGAATGCCTCTGCCGTGGGGTAATAAACGGCCAATTTCAGCGGCCGTGGCGACGTTGATACCGATCACGCCGATTTCCACCGAATGGGCGCCGGTGGGCACTTCCCGGTTTAACAAGGTTTTGATCAACATCTTCTCGGCGCCTTGGGGATATTTGATGTTGAGCACTTCCACGCTGACGGCAAGATCGTTGGGGGCGTTGTCCTTGAGCATCAGTGCGGCATCGGGCTTGTTGGCTTCCACGCCGATAACGGCACGCTCGGCACCGGTGGCTTTTAGCAAGTATCTTATCCCGGTGAATATGTCCCCGGTTTGCTCCAGCATGACCCTATGGTCGGTAGTGAGATAGGGTTCGCATTCGATGCCGTTGATGAGCACCGTGTCAACGTGGGTACCTTCGGGGATTTTTAGTTTGACGTGGGTGGGGAAGGCCGCGCCGCCTAGGCCCGCAATGCCGGCGTTTTGTATGGCGGCGATGATTTCCTCTTTGCCGGCGTCCAATGGGCATGGGTTGCCTTCCAGTATTTCCTGGGTAGAAGCGGGGTAAGATTCCAGATAAAGCCCGTTAACCATGGTACCTTGAATGCTGGGGACCAGGCCGATGTTTTTTATGACGCCGGATGCAGGCGCGTGAATGGGTACCGACATGAATCCATCGGCTTTGGCCAGCAGCTGGCCGCGAATGACTTCGTCGTGGGCTTTGACCACCGGCACGGCTTCCCTACCGATGTGCTGGGAGAAAGGGATGATGAGCAATGGCGCGAATGGGAATTGTTTAATGGCCAGATGTGCGGTGTCCTCCTTGTGTTCTGGAGGGTGGATTCCGTGGCGAAAGGATTGGTGTTTTGGCCCGGGCATAGTAGCTCTTTATTACCTCGCGCCCACACTTCGTTTGTTACCGAGAGACAAAATATTACCACGAAGCACGCGAAGACCACGAAGAGCATGATAATTTACAATGATTTCCCTTAGTGGTCTTCGTGTGCCTCGTGGTGATAAGCATGCCGAAGTTTTTGTCCGGCGCCACAATAAAGCATTGGGGCTTATGCTACGTATGTGGCTTAGTTGTGTTTTTTGCCGCGTTCTATCCACTTCGCGATATCTTTTTCGTTACGGTTTCTGGGCAACCCGGGATGAATGATCTGGGCGGTGCATTTTTCCGCGGCTTTGACCAGGTCTTTGTATGGCCCGCCGTTGGGATCTTTTATGTACGCGTGTTTGTCCTCGTTGTAAGCGAAGATGTTGGAGTTGATTTTGATGCATTCGTCGCAGGCGGTGCAGTCTTCGCTGTCTATCCACGGGGCCATGTAGTCACCGGCTTGGGCGGGGGTTGATTGTGCGGATTCTGCAGAGGACTGCAATGACTCACTCAGCACCGGTGCTATGGCTTGTTCGCCGCCGCTGACCCATTGCATTAGCCCGGCGCTGATTTTGGCAATGATTTCCTGACGGATTTTATCCTCCATGGCTTGGGTGTCTACCTCTTGTTTGTCCACGCCTGCGATGGCTTTGAGCATATGCCAGAAGTCCCGCCGGTCTTCGGTGGAACGCACCATGGTTTGATCCACTAACAGGCGGCTCAGCTGTTGTTTGCGGTCGACGGTCCAGATAAACGGGAATTTACCATCGCGTTCGGTTTTATCCAGTTGGATGTATTCGGCCAGCGGCAGCATGTTTTCGTGCCAGGTGTCCGGTGGCGCCATACGAAAATGTTTGCGAAAGCGGGTTTCGGTGATGGCGAAATCGGCGAACGTCATGGGCAGTTGCATGTGTTTGTCGCGGCCGCCTTCGTGGTATTGCAATGGGTAACTGGGCCAGTCGGCCGGCATGTCCGGGTTGCCTTCCAGTTCGAAACAGTCTTCGGGTTTGACGCCGTGATCCGGATGGTAGCGGAACAGGGGATAAGCCCGGGACTCTACCGCCAGTTTGGCCTGATGGTGGCCCATGTCATCGCCTATGCCGTGTTCGGGCTGGCAAGAGGTGTAACAGTTAAATAACGCCGGGCGTTTGGCCATGAGGCCTTCGATAAAGCCTTCAATCATATGATTGGGGTGGGCGATAGTGGATTGCATAACGTATGCCGTGCGGTGCGCCATGGCGATCAGGCCGATTTCCTTGCGAATTTCCTGTTTGCCGGCATTGACTTTGCCGAAGGGCGCCATGTCGGATATCTGGCCGGTGAAACCGGAGGTGCAGGCCTGGCCACCGGTGTTGGAATACACTTGGGTATCGAGCACGACCATTTTCAGCGGCTTGCCGGACATCAACGCGCGCGACAGATTCTGAAATCCAATGTCGTACATGGCACCGTCACCACCCACTACCACCACCGGCGGGCACAATAAAAATTCTTCGTCGCTGAATTGATGCCAGTTGAAATAACTGAATTGTTGGTCGTGTTCGCCAGGTTGGTAGCTGCCGTTAAGTTCCATTTCCGCTATGCGTATGGCTTTAAAGCCGTCGGCCATTTTAGCCATATGGCCTTCGAACACCCCCATGGCCATGGAGGGGCTGTCCTGGAACAGATGGTTGGCCCAGGGAAAGGGGTAGGGATTGTACGGCCAGGTGCTGCCCCAAACGGAAGAACAACCGGTGGAGTTTAAGATGCCCATGGAGACCCGGCCACGACCGGTCACCCCTTCGGTGTATTTCCATTTCAAGTGTTTGAGTTTGGCCACCAGCTGCATCACTCGTTGCAGCCAGGCCCTGTCTAAGGGTTGGGTGCCTTGCTGGGATTCGATTTTCGTGGCGAGACCCGCTAGGGTTAAGTCACCTTCGTGCGCTTCGGCTAGGGCTTTGCTGATGTTTTCCGGATTGTCGATATTAATTTCCTGCACCAGCTTGGTTTCGATATAGCGTTCCAGGCGGTTGATCAAATCCGCTAAGTAAGTCACGTGGTGTTTAATGCGTGGCTGCATTAAGGATTCCACCGTGGCGATGAACAAATGCAACACGGTTTTTTCCGAGCAGCCCATGCAGGCGCCGTCGCCGCTGGAAAACGCCAGGTAGACGTCTTTGTTCAACAAGATGGTTTCCAGAGCGCCGATGCTTTCCTCCAGGTTGTCCACGCGGATGTATTTTTGCGGGGTATTGGGCAGGTCCAGCCACAGGTTCCAGTGGTTGCGCAGTTGCTGGATGCTTTGCGGCGTTTGGGTTTGTGGCTCCAGGGCGTTATCGGGGCATACTTCGATACATTCCTTACAGCCTTTGCAGGTGTAGGGATTAATGGTGATGGAAAACAATCCGCCGCTGCCCGGGTCTTTTTTCTCGGGGAGGGTGAAATACGGGCGGGTCAGGGCGAATTGAAAATCGCCTAATGCATCGCGAAACCAATCGAACTCTGTGGTTAAGGTTTTTTTACTGCCTTTATTATCTGAGCTTAATTCATCGATGGTCGAATCGATGGCTTCCTCCAAAATGCCAGGCACGGAGTCGGTTTCTTTGGCTTGAGTCAGTAAGGCGCGAAACCTGGTCTCCAGTACTCGGGTGGCTTTGGGCAAATGCTTTAGGCCAGTGTGATGTTGTTTGACGTGCTGGGTAACCGTGTCCAGTACCTGACCGATGTCACTGACCAATCCCGGGCAAGCGGTGTCCGGGCACACCGTATAGCAGTCGCCGCAGCCGGTACAGTTTTCCGCGATCCAGCGAGGGTGTTGGAAACGAATGCCGGTCATGTCGCGGAACAAGGCCGAGACCGCCGGCATGAGACTCAGGCCGATAAACGGATCGGTCAAATTATCATTGGCCATGCCGCGCAAATAAAAATTGCCGGTCTGTTCCCAAAACCGGTGAATGTCCGTGGCCGGTGCCAGGCTTTTGGGTTGCAGTTTCACCATGATGGGGATGGGGATTTCTTTTAACGCCTGGCTCAGCTGCTTATCGCTTACCGGCATGTCGGTGATTTGCTGGATTTCATCGAAGCCGCGTTTCACTACCCGCAGATTGTCTTCCACCACCCGGGCGCCCTTGCCGCCGAATTTATGCTGTAACTGGTCTTTTACCGCTTTGAGGAACGTTGCGTCGTCCAGTTTCGCTTTTTCCATTAGCGGGGTGGCGGCGAAAAACGCGCCTTGAAAAACGTTGCCTTGCATGCGCAATTGCAACTCCGGATCGGTGGCTTCTTCGCGGGCGATTTTAAACGCATCCAGAAAAAATACTTTGATGTGTTTCTCCGCAATGACGCGCCGGTATTTTTCCGGGAACGACGCCCAGACTTTGTCCGGCTTGCCTAGCTCGCTTTGAATAATAAACACGCCGCCTTCGCGCAACCCGGCCAAAGCGTTGGTATGGTTGAATACATTCGGGTCGGGCGACAAAACCACATCGGTGTAGAAGTATTCGCAATTGATGCGAATAGGCTCGGGCGCGGCGGACATGTAATACGTCGTGGGCTGGCCTTTTTTCTCCGAGCCGTAACGCGGATTGGCTTTGATGTGGTAACCCAGCAAATCGAACAACGTCATCGCCAGGTTCTTGCCGGTGGTGATGGCGCCCCAGCCGCCGATGGAATGAAACCGCACGGTGATGCTGTCTTTGGGCATCAGGTTAGGGTTTTCACTGCCGTGCAGGGCGAGACCGGCGAGATGGGGATAGGCCTCTTGCAGAGTCTGTTGGTAGCTTTGTTGTTTGGGAGTTATCGCTTTTTCGTGGATAAAATCGATGCCCAGGTAAAAGTGCTTACGACCTTGGCCGTCGGGCAACATGTTTTCGATGGCGGCGATGAGGCCTTCGGGCTGCAAATCGCGGCTGCCCAGGCCGAAAGAACCGGAATACAATTCAGGCACATCTTCATCGCGCACGTAATAAGCCAGGTCAGGGTAAGGTGGCCGGTTGCTGCGGATGGCGTTTTCGATGCACTTGCTGACCGTGGCCCGTACTTCGCGCATTAAGGGTAAATCCGTGGCCAGCGGTTGGTCCAGGCGCTCCAGCACCGCGATGCCTTTCTTGCCTTTTAGCACTTTACTCAGTAACGCGCTGGGGAAGGGGCGGAACATCACCAGGTCTACCACGCCCACTTTAATGTCGCGGGTCTCACGCAAATAATCGGCTACGGCTTCGGCGCTGGGGACGACGCTGCCCTGGCCTAAAATCAAATAGTCGGCGTCGTCGGCTTTGTAAGTCATCACCCGGCTGTACTGCCGCCCGGTGAGTGTGAAAAACTCGGCGAAGGCTTCATCGGTAATGGCTTGGATGTGGTCGAAGAAAAACGGCCGTTGCGCCGCCACGCTTTGCATGTAAGAGTCCTGGTTTTGCACTGCTCCGGCCATCACCGGGTTGTCCACATCCCACAGTTCCGGAATGCGGCGGCGGGTCTCGCCATAGAGGATACGTTGCGCGGGGGTGGGAGTGGGGATGATGTCGTCGGGTCGACCCAGAAATTCTTCAATCAGCTCGCGCTCCGGTAATAGTAATGATTCGATCAAATGGGTAGTGAGGAAACCGTCCTGGGCAACAATGCCGGGATTTAAGGCGGTTTCCGCGATTCGGTGGGCAATAATATTGAGATCCGCGGCGTGTTGGGCGTTTTTGGCAAACAACTGAAAGAAACCGGTGTCGTCGATGCAATGATAATCATCGTGGCCGGCATGCACGTTTAAGGTGGCTTTGGTAATGGCGCGGGTGCCCATGTTTAACACATAAGTCAGCCGCTTGCCGACTGCTGCGTATAAGGATTCGTGCATGTAGGCAATGCCCTGGCCGGAGGAAAAATTCGCCGAGCGCAAACCGGTCATGGATAAACCGGCTGTGACTGCGGCGGCGGCGTGTTCGCCTTCGGGTTCGATGAATATCAGTGGTCGGCCGGAGATATTGATGTGCCCGGTGGCGGCAGCTTCCGCCCAGTATTCGCCCATTTGCGTGGATGGCGTAATGGGATATGCGCCCGCGGCGTCACTGGATTCGCGCTCGCACATGATCACGGCCGTATTGCCGTCCATTGCCGCGCGCACACCGGGATACTTGAAATTAGGTTTAGCTTTTGACATAGACTGTGAAACGGTTCCTTCGCTGGATGGATTTAAGAGGGCAAGGGCTCCAATGGCGCTTGCCGCACAATGGTTTTACTGTCCCTGCCTGACATCACTTTGCCCTCGGTGTCTATCCACACAATGGCCCCCGTGGGACAGCGTTGTATGGCGTCACGAGGCTGGGTATTGTTCGCGTTAGTGGTCGAGTTAGCGGTTGCGTAGTTGACGACCGGCAGATTGTTTTTCATCACAATGACATCCGACGCATCCATGGCACAGCGCCCGCATGCCGTGCAGGCCACCTCGCAGTAATGCAGGATGTCATCTCCCATTTCCTGGTTTTTACATCTCACCCACAGGTGGTGTGATACCGCATGAATGGAGAACAAATCCTTGGGACAGACTGTGACACAATCACCGCATGCCGTACATTGACTCTCGTCAACAACCGGTAAAGCGTGGGAATTCATGTGGATAGCATCAAACGAACAAGCGCGTTCGCAATCGCCGTAACCCAGGCAGCCCCAGGCACAGGTTTTGCCGCCACCGCTGACCTGGGCGGCGGCCAGGCAGGTGGGTTCGCCCACATAGCGAGCATTCATCCGCGCCACGTTGTTGCCGCCGTTACACGCTAACCGAGCCACACGTTTGCTGGCTTCACCCACTTCCACGCCGAGGAATTCAGCAATCTGCTGTTTCATGGTTTCGCTGCCGACGGTGCACTCGCCGGGTTTGGCGGTGCCTATGACCAGTGCTTGAGCAAACGCCCGGCAACCCGCCTGGCCACAGGCGCCGCAATTGACATGCGGCAGTAGATCTTCCACTGCATCAATGCGCGGATCTTCAAACACAGCCAGTTTTCGATGGGCCACGATGAGAATGCTGGCCAACACAAAGGTTAATCCTCCTAAAAAGGCAATGCCGGTGATAAATGTCATGCGTCTAGCCCGCATTTCTCATCAGGATCGCGGGAGCTGGCGATGGATTGCGTCCTTAGCTCCATATACGGTACATCCCAGTACCATTTCTCGTGTTCGTAGGCGCCGCTCTGAAGCGCAAGCGTACGGACACGATGACAACCAGAACCGCGATAGGCTGAAAGGTGAAACAGTGTGTTAATGAGTTAGATTGCATAATTGTTTGTATTTGCATCCTAGTCTTTGCTTTTAGTGGCCGCCTGGCGAGAAATTCGGGCTATTGAGAAGCGATTGATTAAAAACGATGCTTAATAGATAGCAGAAACCAGCGGGCTAACAAAAGCCGTGGCGCGAGTATGGGAGCGGAATAATGGGGTGATTATGACGGGAATCAATTAGGGCGAAACATTTACTGCCAAGACAAGTGCCAAGACGCCAATTTTTTCAAAATCTCGAAGTGTAAACTGGTGCAGGATTGAGGCCCAAGCATGTTTTCACCACGAAGTGCACGCAGAACACGACGAAAAAATTAAAGCCAATTAAAATCTTCGTATTCTTACGTGGTAAATATTTTACCTATGGTTGCTACGGATATAGCGTGTGCCACTCAATATTGCAGCGCCGCAACATGGCGGTGCAAAAACCAGCGGTCGATGACGACATTTTTGGCAAACCAGCGATTGGCGATGGCCACACGTCCCAGTTTGGGCATGAAAAAGTCCCACAGGGCGGAGTCTTCTGCGTCGCCGGTACGCAGTTTGCGTTTACCCAGGCGGGCTTCCAACTGCGCGGCATACGGTTGTAGATTTTCTTTTCGGTAGTTGCCCGCGGCATTGACGACCGTATCGGCCGCGATGAGCGCGGACTCGATGGCCGGGCGAATGCCTTCGCCGCTTTGGGCGTAGGCCAGTCCCGCGGCATCGCCGATGATCATAACGTTATCGTCCAATAACGGCCGGTGGTTGTCGCCGTATAACAAATAGGCGTGACCGAGCATTTTTTCCGGAATATCCTGGGGGATTTTGTTTTCGGTTTTTAACCAGCGCACGAATTCGGCAATATGGGCATTGAGTTTGTGATTGTCTTGCCGGCCCAGGCCGATATTCAAATAGTTTTGCTTGCGAAATACCCAGCCATAGCCTTTGAGATCGCGGCAGAAAAACAATTCCGGCGTGTCGCCCGCTGCATTGCACTGCACCAGTTGCTCATCCGTCATGGCAAATTCGATTTCTTGTGCGGAGATGACCGCTTCGCGCTGGCCCAGCTTGGCGCCCATTTTGCGCACCACGGGGCAAAAATGGCCGCCAGCGCCGATCAGCAGCGGCGCGCTATAGCGCTCATTCACTTGCCAGCCGTCGCCGGTGTTTTCCAGGCTTTTGATTTTTTCGCCCAGAATGGTAGTGGCGCCACTGCGCTGCAACAAATAGTCATCGAATTCGCAGCGGCGGATACCGTAACTGACCGGCGAGGCGTAACTGGATTTGGTATAGCTGCCGCCGATAATGCCGGTGATAAACGAAGAGATAGGCTGCAGTATGTTGTCCTTGGCATAATCGTCCAGGTCGATTTGCAGCGATTGCACCACTTCGGGAGTGATCCAGCCGGCGCAGACCTTGTTGCGGGGAAATGTACTTTTGTCGATGATGGCGGTTTTTAAGCCGTTGCGGGTGAGGTGCCAGGCGCAACTGGAGCCCGCCGGGCCGCCGCCTACAATGATAACGTCGTATTTGTCCATGTTTGGTTGACCGCTTGTTGGTTGTAAATGGATTGACGCGTTAATGGTATGTCATTGTTGGGCGATTTGTTAAATAAAATTTGAAATAATTGCAGATAGCCCGTGTTGAACGATGCGATGGAACCCGCCAGATACAAACGCCAGGCCCGGGCGAACGAATCATCAAATTGCTGCTGTACGCGTTGTATGTGGCTTTCATACCGGTTCAGCCATTCTCGCACTGTTCTGGAATAATGCAATCGCAGGTTTTCAATATCCAGAATGGAAAAATTCCCGTTTTCGAACAGTGGCATGACTTCCGATAATGCCGGTGGATAGGCACCGGGAAATATCCGTTTTTCAATCCAGGGATTCATGGGCAGGGGTGAATTGCGGCCGATGAAATGCAGCAATGCACTGCCGTTCGGTTTAAGGCAACGGTTGATCACGGCGCTTAAATCCTGGTAATACTCCACGCCGACATGCTCCAGCATGCCCACGGACACAAAGGCGTCATACTCACCCTGGGCGTTGCGGTAATCGTCCAGAATGTACTCCACCTGGTCGTCCTGCAAGCCGTGCTGGCGGATTGCCTCCCGGGCGTAGCGGATTTGCTCTTCGGAGATATTGTACGAACGCACCTTAACTCCGTAGTTTTGCGCCATGTGGCGGGCAAACCCGCCCCAACCGCAACCGGCTTCGATGACGGTTTGCCCGGGTTGTAGGCGCAGTTTACGGCATATGTGGTCCATTTTATGGATCTGTGCCTGTTCCAGGCTGTCATCCACGGAATGATAATAAGCACAGGTATATTGCATGTTGTCGCACAACCACAAGCGGTAAAAGTCATTGCCCAGGTTGTAGTGTTGATGGATATTCGACTGGGCCTCTTCCAAGGTGTTTTTTCGCGGCCGCGCCAGATAGTTTTGCGCCATTTTGTGGATTCTGCTGACAGGCCTGGCGTTTTCCAGCCCTGTATAGATAGTCTCCAGCAATTTGACTAAGTCACCTTCGACGCTGACACTGCCATTGGCGTATAAATCGCCTAGATAGAGGTCGGCGTGCGCGATCAGTTTTAGCAACGCTTGCCTGGAGTGGATGTGTATGCTCGCCACCGGGTCGACCCCGGAAACGGAGGCGCCGTTCCACAGGGAGATTCCAATTGGTGGCCGGCCACAATAATCGAATAGTTTTTCCAGCAACCAGGTGTAAATATTTTTTCCCGATTGTGGGTGGGTTTCTTGTTTAATAGTATGGTGATGACTGGCTGAATAATCCCGGCTGCAATCGACGGCTTCCCGTCGTGACTTATTGCTCATTGCTCTACTCCTTCCCATGCTACTGGTTCATTGTCGCCAATACAGATTGTCAACTTGACTCCGAAGATACGAACAGAACGTAAATAGAACTTAGCAGTGCTTTAAAATTATTACTCTGAAAAATGCTGTAATCAATACTCCTGGTTTTGGTTCTTCAAGAAATTCTGTATACCGCGAGCAAGTAATTTATCGTAAACAAAATTTTTATGCTATAACAGCGGCAATAAGAGTGTACATGTAATATATCAATTACAACCTATTAGCTTGAAATTCCGAAAACATATGCGGTTATCTCGGCTACGCTCCGGCAGCGTTCAACAACTCATATTCAAAACACTGTTTTGGTGCATAGTTATATTGACTGGTATCGGTGCAATGAGTTCTGCTCGGGCGCTCACCGAGCAGGAACTGGTCGACGGTGGCACCCAGCGCCTGCATGATTTCATGCTGACGCAGGGCGAACATTCCACGTTTACCAGCGAAGACGGCGTGGTCATCCACTATCAGCGTTTCGATCAGGATTGTAATCACACCGCGATAGTCATCCTGCCGGGCTGGTCAGAGCCTTATTTAAAATACGCCGAAGTCATCTATGATTTGAGAAGTAAATTGTATTGCGTATATGCCATGGATTACCGCGGCCAAGGGTTGTCTTCCAGGGTAGTGGAAAACCCGCAGGTGGGGCATGTGGAGGATTTTTCACGGTACGTCAGTGATTTCGCGCAATTTTTCAATCGTGTGGTGCTCCCTGGCGGCAAGCGGAAGATATATTTGCTTTCCCACTCTATGGGCGGCTTGGTGGCCGCATTGTACGTGCGCAAACAACCGCAGCATATCAACGGCGTTATCATGGTGGCCCCCATGTTTGAGATTAACACCGGCGCTTGGCCTCGATGGGCCGCGTACCGGATAGTCAGCGTATTGGATTGGCTGGGCTTTGGGCGATCTTTTGTCTTTGGCCATGGGCCATGGGAGGAAAAACCCTTTGCTCACAACCGGTTGACACACAGCGCCGTGCGTTATCAAGAAGGTGTTGAATTGTTCCGCCAGAATGAAGCTCTAGTGATTGGTGGGGTGAGCAATCGCTGGCTGAAAACCTCTATGGAATATGGCGAAAAAGTCATACTCGAAGCCCCTCAGTACAGGAGTAGAATTTTGATGTTTGAAGCCCAGCAAGATAGTTTTGTATTATCCGAGCCCATGCAGCATTTCTGCCGAATGGCGCCACGATGTGAAAAAGTGTTTATTCCTGGTGCCAAACATGAACTCTTGATGGAAACCGACGCCATCCGCGATACGGTGTTTGACAGGATCTACGAGTTTATTGAAGAATAAATTCAAAATAAACTCGTCAAGATGCTAATGCATACCTAATCGTATAAGTGGTAATCGTATAAGTGGTAATCGTATAAGTGACAATCGTAAAAGCGATGAAGCTGACGAATAATCTAATGTGAGCTCCAGAGTAGCTATGGTTGCCTTGATATTTTATGCTCTCAGCGCCTTGGGGGTTAAACGATTTTAAAAATGCAGTTGACACCTTCATCTTAAAGCACTAATCTTATTTATGCGCCGATTTGATGAATCAGCTTGCGGGCGCTTAAAAAATGCGGCTAAAGCGAATAACCCTGCTTTAGCCTCCTGGCTGGCGGGTTTTTTTGTGCCCGCATATTGTTGACGTTTGGTTGGGTGTACAGACAAACGTACTGGCTTCGTATTTGAGAAATTGAAAAGGGCATAAAACCATGAGTGATGATTCAGAACAATACGGCTTTGACACTTTGGCGGTCCGCGCGGGACAACAGCGCACCGCCGAAGGCGAGCAGAGCGAACCCATTTTTCCCACTTCCAGTTATGTATTCAAGTCAGCCGCGCAAGCGGCGGCGCGATTTTCCGGGGATGAGCCCGGTAATATTTATTCACGTTTTACCAATCCTACGGTGCGAACTTTTGAGCAGCGCCTGGCGGCATTGGAAGGCGGCGAACGTTGTGTGGCAACCGCCTCGGGCATGGCGGCGATTTCGGCAACCTGTCTGGCATTGCTGCAAACCGGTGATCATATTGTCAGCTCCCGTTCGGTATTCGGCACCACCGTAGTGTTGTTCGAAAAATACATCAACAAGTTTGGCGTTGAGGTTTCGTTTGTACCCTTGACGGATTACTCTGCCTGGGAAAAAGCCATTCGGCCGGAAACACGGTTTTTATTTCTGGAAACCCCATCCAATCCCCTGACAGAGACCGCTGACATATCCCGGCTTGCGCAATTGGCCCATGATCATGGATGCTTGCTGGTGGTGGACAATTGTTTTTGCACGCCGGCGCTGCAGCAGCCATTGAGTTTAGGCGCGGATATTGTTATCCATTCCGCCACCAAGTATATCGATGGCCAGGGGCGGTGTATCGGTGGCGCAGTGGTGGGACCGGAAGACCTGGTGGGACAGGATGTGTATGGCGTAATCCGCACAGCGGGTTTCAGCATGAGCCCGTTTAATGCATGGGTTTTTCTCAAAGGCCTGGAAACGTTGAAACTGCGGATGCACGCGCACAGTAAAAATGCCGCTGAGCTGGCAACCTGGTTGCAGGAGCAGTCGTGTGTGGGCAAGGTGCATTTCCCAGGACTGCCTGGTCACCCCCAGCATGAGTTGGCCACCCGGCAACAACAGGATTACGGTGGCGTGTTGTCCTTCGAAATCAAAGGCGGCAAAGAACAGGCCTGGACAGTGATTGATGCCACTCAGTTGATTTCTATTACCGCGAATCTGGGTGATGCCAAATCCACAATTACCCATCCAGCCACCACGACTCATGGACGGCTGACACCGGAAGCAAGAACCAGTGCGGGTATTAGCGACGGATTAATTCGCATCGCTGTAGGGCTGGAAGATGTGGGCGATTTGAAAAAGGATTTAAGCCGGGGATTTCGCCAGCTGGGTTGAGTGCTTGGAGTAAGTGTTTGGGTTAAGTGCTTGGGTTAAGTACTTGAGTTAAATGCCGTGATACCGGTAACTAAAAATCCATAACCGCCAATCCGCCGTACACGCCAAATGTTTACAAACTAATTCGGCTTGGCGTTTTGGCGGTCAACGTTTCAATGAATGGAACTCAACCGCGCCTGCATCTTTTTTGCGTTGGTGGTATCGCCGATGCTTTTGTATAACATGGCCAGTTCGTTGATCATGGCTGTGACAGCGGGATGCTGGCTACCCATAGACGTGTCCAGGATTTTCAAGGCGCGTTCGTACAGTGGAACGGCTTTTTTGAATTTGATTTGCGCGGATTTTTCCAATTTGGTTTGAGTGGGAATATTTACGGAAACATTGCTCACCGCGACTTTGCTGGCGGCAACGGGTTGGGCAATCGCGGGTTGTGGCGCGCTGTCTTCGGTTTTGCTGTCAACGTGCTGACTTTCCGCTTTCGCCATGCGTCCTTGGATGTGATAAATGTTTGCCAGGCTGTACAACAACATGGCCACTTGAGGATGTTTCGGTCCGAACAGGTTTTCCGCCACATGTACCGCTTCCACGTACAATGGCTCGGCTTTACCGTAAGCGCTTTGTTTTACATATAAAGCACCTAGGTTAATCAACGCGCGGGCGACTTCGGCGTGATTGTCGCCGTATAAACTACGTCTTACTGCTAATGAATGTTTGTGCAATTCGATGGCGTCTTCGTAGCGCTCCATGACCATGTAAACATTAGCCAAATTGTTCAGCGCATTGGCGATGTAAGGGTGTACTGCGCCATAGTTGGCATTCCAGATTTTTAAGGCTTGTTCGTACAATTCGGCGGCTTGTTCGTATTTCGTCAAATCATCGTACAAAACAGCCAGGTTATACATGGACTGTGCGACTGCCGGATCGTTTTCCCCCAGGGTGCGTTTGCGAATGTCCAGTGCTTTTTTATGATACAGTTCGGACTGCTCCGGCAGGTTTTGCTCGAAATACAAATTGGCCAGGTTGGTCAATACGATGGCCACATCCTCATGATTTGGTCCCAGTTCTTCCACCAGGATATCCATCGCACCATTCATATATTGTTTGGCGACATCATAATCGCCAAGGGTTTCGTTGATGATTCCCAGCTTCAACATAGAATCAGCGGTGTTAACATGTTGAGCGCCGAAGTTACTCAGGGCGATATCGTACGCTTGTTTGGCCAGAGCCGATGCCTGGGCATAGTTACCGGCCTCGTACGTATTCACAAATTCGCTTGTCAATCCGCTCCAAACATTGTCAGCGATGGGCTGGGTTTCATAAATCTGTTCCAATGTGTCAACGGGTTTGGAGATTTGCAAAGTGTTCTGTGTATACGCTGATGCTTGAACGTGTAACAAGCAAAGACCCAAACAAAAAGCCACTGATTTGTAAAAATTCATATTCTCACCTTGATTGGGCTGCCGATGCAGCTTTTGTTGAACCTTTCTTGTGAACCTTTTTATCTGTCATCAATAAATCTTCAATAAATCCGTATGTGGGTGCATCACTAATGGAATTCCTCTTGTCGCTAACACTATTCCTTAGCCCTTTCCTTAAGCTTGTTTTCGGCTTTTAGCGGTGTTTCTTTAATAACTCTTGCGCGCGGCCGATATATTCTGTGTAGTGTGTTGATTGGCGCATTCATGTAGGTAACTTGCTGATTAATTTAAAGAAGTATCTAGCAACAGCGCCATAGAATTGACCCGTTCAAGCTGTTTTTAAGTTAAGCAAGCGCTGGGCCAAATACATAGTTTGCCGTTGTTGGGGTTCAAGCGCTTTGTCCGTCGGAAAGAATGTGAACCGGTTAACAGAAATAAGAGGCTAGGGAGATATAGTAAAATTATGGGCATAGATGCAGGAGAGAATAAAACATCCATCACCCCGGAAATGCTCGTAGAAGGCACGATGGGATTAGTGTCCCTACCGGAAATCAGTATTAAGATTAATGAGATGGTGGATGATCCCAAATGTTCGGCGGTACACATTGGCAAGGTGATTGGCAAAGATGCGGCATTGACGGCGCGTCTGTTAAAAATCGTCAACAGTGCGTTTTATCGTTTTCCCTCCCGGGTGGAAACTGTCAGCCGCGCGATCACGATAATTGGGTATCGCGAGCTGCGGGATTTGGTGTTTGCGGCCACTGTATCCGGCATGTTTGAGCGTATTTCAACCGATATAATCGACCTCGACAGTTTTTGGCGGCATGGAATCTACAGCGGCATCTTGTCCCGTCTGATTGCCGATAATTGCCAGGTGTTGCACGGCGAACGGTTATTTGTTGCCGGTTTAATGCATGATATCGGACAACTCATTATCAGTTACAAGCTACCGAAATTGATGCGCGCCATAATGGACTTGAGCGACAAAGAAGGCATTGCCTTATATGAGGCGGAAGCGCAAATACTGGGTTTTACCCACGCTGAAGTGGGTGCGGAATTGATGAAAGCCTGGAGTTTTCCGGAAACCCAACAAAACGTGGCCCGTTATCACCACAATCCATCCGCGGCCAAAGACAGCATTCTGGAAGTTAATATCGTATATCTGGCGAACATTATTGCGCAGATCGCCGAGACCGGCCTGGTGGATACCGATCGTCTGGGTAAAATCGACAACAAGGTCTGGGTGATGACCAAGGTATCCAAAAGTGACGTGGAGTCCTTGTTAGTTGAGGCCCGAGAACAATTTATCGAAGCACTGACCTTGTTCCGGCCGAAAGGACGGTTAGGCGCGAGTAATGCGGCATAAACGCGGCATAAAAATTTAGCGTTCCAGATTGGACAAAATCGAGTCCCCACTTATATGAGATAGTCTTTTCCATTTAGCCTGCCAACACTTGCGGCGGTTGAATTGCCTGATAGAATTGATCGGGACCTTTCCACGCAAATCGACCAATCCATGCTCTAGCGAATTCAGATTAGTAAATCCGGCGATCAGGCAATCCACATCCTATCCCGCGAAATCACTTCACCCGACAATCCCACAGTAATTACCCAGCGTTGCGCTGGGTTTCCTTTGGGCGACTGAGTAAAACAGTCTTCCTGACGGTGATTGAGTTCTATGTTAGTGGCATGCCTCCATGTTATTGGCTGATGAAGACTCTCGATATGTCGTAATAGTATCGCTGTATGAACACATCAAAACCTTTCCCTTGTTTAATGACAAAGCGGCTGCAAGGTTTTTTGCTGTACTGTCGTGTAGTATTTAAAAATAGTATCTCAATACGGCATTTCGATTTAGTATTTCTATTCAGTATCACAATTGTCTATTTATTCAACAGATCGCAAGAAAACTGCGCCAAACGCGATGATGTAACAAACTATTCAGTTGACCGAGTGGTAATATTCCCATTGACGCCAAACGTATTTATGCGTATTTTCGCCCTGTTTTGCGTGGAGTGAACAAAAATACTTTACCTTCCCGTTCCAAGGCCTGCGATATATATGCTGCCCATCGTTTATTTAGAAACTCTCAACAGATGTTAGTCAAAAAGGAACCCAATATGCCATCGGAAAAGATTGTAGTCAGTGGTTATTCGTGTCGATTGCCCGAATCGGATAGTGCCAGTGAATTCTGGGATAACCTTGTCGCGCATAAAGACATGGTTACCGCTGACGATAGACGTTGGCCGGTTGATTTTTTGGATATCCCTCCGCGTTTTGGAAAACTCAAAACCTTGGATAAGTTTGATGCGCAATTTTTTGAAGTCCATGCGAAGCAGGCTAACAAAATGGATCCCCAGTTACGTTTGTTAATGGAAGTGAGTTATGAGGCGATCAAAAGCGCAGGCGTAAATCCATCGGATCTCAGTGGTACAAATACCGGCGTATTCGTGGGCGCCAGCTCAAACGATGCGGATTCCATATTTGGTGCCAGCATTGATGGGCTCAGTGGCTATGAAAACACGGGCTGCGCCAGTTCCATGTTTGCCAATCGGCTGTCGTATTCTTTTAACTTCACCGGTCCAAGTGAAACCATCGACACGGCCTGCTCGTCGTCATTAGTCGCTTTGCATGCGGCTATGCAAGCGCTGGCGCTTGGTGAATGTGATCGTGCACTGGTGGCCGGGTGTAATGTCATTCTTCGACCCAATACGACCGTTGGTTTTAAAAAACTGAAAATGGTCGCGGAGGACGGCACTTCACGCTCGTTCGACGAAAAGGGAAGTGGTTTTGCCCGCGCCGAAGGCATTGTCGCAATACTTTTGTGCAAAGAGTCGCTTGCCCATAGAATCATTGCCACGGTGTTAGGCAGCGCTACGAATAACGACGGATATACCGAGCAAGGCATCACGTACCCAAGCGGACAAGCACAACATAATCTGTTGTGCGGGTTATATCAGAGGCAGGGGATTGACCCCGCGCAAGTGAAATATATTGAAGCGCACGGTACGGGAACCCATGCCGGCGATCCGCAAGAGGCGAATGCGTTAACCGACTTTTTTTGTGCCACGCGTCCTGCAAGTGAACTGCCGTTGCTGATTGGGTCAGTTAAATCAAACATGGGGCACTCGGAACCCGCCGCCGGGTTGGCGGGGATGGTTAAGGTATTGTTGTCTATGGAGCATAAGCTGATCCCCGCGAATCTGCACTATGACTCGCCGAATCCCGAGATTCCCGGCTTGGCCGACGGCAGACTGCGCGTAGTGGATAGCAATATGGCGTGGGATGGCGGCATTGTGGGCATCAGTTCGTTTGGCTTCGGCGGCACTAATGCGCACGTTATTTTGGAAGACAATTGTGATGCAAAGCATACCGAGGACGCGCCGTTGCCGATCATTCCTTTTGCTGCCCGGACCAAAGAGGCATTCGATACGCTGAGTGAATACGCCGCATCCGATAGAATTACAAAAGACGAAACGCAATTATTGCAAAGGGTTGCAGCGGCTCGCGGCAACACTCATCCATTTCGTGGTTGTGTTGTCAGGTTGAATAACGGTCTTCTTAAAACGCAGGCAAACAACGAGGTTCGAACGAAGCCGCCGGTATGGTTCGTGTTCCCCGGCATGGGAGCGCAGTGGCCGGGTATGGGCGCGGCCTTGCTTGAGTTTTCAACATTTTCTGACGCTATCCTTCGTTGTGCAGCGGCTCTTAAGGATACGGAGATTGATTTATATAAAATCATAAACGCTGAAATCGATGCACAACGGTTGAGTGTGACCGAGATTTTTGTTTCCTTGACGGCGATACAGATCGCTCTTGTCGACTTAATGGGGTCTCTAGGCATACGCGCGGACGGTATGATAGGTCACAGCGTCGGGGAGATTGCCTGCGGATATGCCGATGGCGGCCTGAGCGCGGAACAGGCTATTCTTGCCGCGTATTGGCGCGGGCAATGTGTTTTGGATACGCCAGAGGTTGCCGGAAAAATGGCCGTGGTGCCAATGGACTGGGAGTCCGCCGGTGTCATTTGTCCCCAACAGGTAGATCGAGCCTGCCACAATTCCGCCGATAGTGTCACCTTATCTGGGAACGCGCGGGCAATCGATAAATTGGTAGAAGAGCTTCTGGCGCAAGATATCGATGCCAGAACCGTCAATTCCTCCGGTATCGCGTTTCACTCGGTAAACATGGCCAAAATTGCGCCCAATTTACAACAGAAATTGGAGTCCATAATACCCGATCCCAAAATGAGATCGGATCGATGGATCAGCAGCTCGCGTCCAACGCACGAATGGAATCTTGCTGCCACGTGTTCGGCGGAATATTACGCGAACAATTTATGTAACCCGGTGCGCTTCTATGAAGCCTTGCAACACATTCCGGAAAACGCGGTAATTATTGAAATCGGAGCCCATACGTTAATGCGCAAGGCAATAGTCGATACGGTAAACGGCTGCTGCCATGTGGGATTGATGGTCAAGGAACGAAACAACACCGATGACTTTTTAGAGGCGCTTGCGAAATGTTATACGCAAGGTATTGACCTCAATTGGCAAGAAATATATCCGGTAACGGCACCCATTACATCGGGTTGCGATATTCCCGGTTTAACCGGCTGGGATCATACTCAGTCGTGGGAAGTCCCTTCTTATAAAAACTACATCGCCGGTGGCGGGCCCGGTATGGAAATTCCCTTCCATATCGATATAAATGAAGAAGAATTTGCTTATCTGGGTGACCATAAAATAAATGATAAAGTGTTGTTTCCCGGGGTGGGATATTTATTTCTGGTTTGGAAAAAGCTGGCGCAGTTACACAACACGCCGTTGGGGAAACTACCGATTTGTTTTGAAAACGTGTCCATTGATCGGGCCACCGCATTGTATTCCGATGCGCCCGTTGAACTGACAGTACGCTACATGAGCGCTTCGACCACTTTTGAAATCGTTAACCGTTCCGAACGCGTGGCTCATGGACGCGTAAGAGTGGGAGCCGACGTGCAAGCGGATCTCATCCCGGGTGACCATGTTGCACCGGAACATTCCGAGGCGATGGCATTGTCAAAAGAAGAGATTTATAAAGAATTTCGCTTGCGAAATTATCAGTATGGTCCGAGCTTTCGTCAACTGAGCAGCCTGAACGTCGACGGCTCCGGGGGGGTAATTGATTGGGACGGCAACTGGGTGACGTTTTTGGACGCCATATTACAATCGTCATTATTGAAAATCGATCGTCAAACGGTGGTCCCCACACGGTTCCGGCGTTTCGCAATTGATCCGACCCGACAACCCGATACAGGGCAAATCCAATTATTTTCACATACATTTTTGCCGCAAATCCATTCAGCGGCTGTCAGGTTGGATGGGTTGGAATGCGCGCCTATATCGGTTGTCAGCAAAATCGAATCTCCGACGCTGTCAGCCTATGAATTTATGCCATATCATTGCATCGCGCCCCGCGACGATTACATAGCGGATTACCTGCGCACGACGGAACACTACATTATCGATGCCGCGCTTTCGGCCATTAAAACCGCGGAAGAAAACCTTTGGTCAATACCCGAACATATCGAAAGACTAAAACAAGAATTACTCAAACATGAATCGCTTTCTCAAACGCAACTTCAAGCGCAACCGCAATGGCGCAATAAACTGGCGATGTATATGGCCGAGCCAAACGCCTTTCACCTTCGCCTGGCCGAATATATATTTTCGGATCCCAAACCACTGTTCGAAAACGCCCTGGCGCGAATCGTCAGTTATCCGGATTATCATCAGATTTACAAATCGGACTTGCGGGTGGCTTTGCTTTTCAATGACCGGTATTTAGGCTCGTTGGTTGATATCGTTTTGGAAAACGCCGCGGCGGTCAGTCCGATTCGGGTCTGCGAGGTGGGTGCCGGTACCGGCGGAATAAGCGACCATATTCTGCGAAAACTTTACAATAACAAGTTCAAGTATATCTTTACCGACGTGAGCGCCGGTTTTTTTGAGAAGTTGCGTAAAAACTTCGATCAATACAGCGCCGTGACAGATTTTCAACCTTGGGATATCCGCGACGCTTTACCTCACAGTATCGGCGGGCCAGTGGATTTGATTGTGGCGAGCAATTGCATACACGCGGTACCAAACCTTCGAACGGCATTACACAATATACGTGAGGCGCTTACCGAGCAGGGATTTTTTCTTTTGCACGAAGCGACTTCAACGCATTACGCCGTCCTTAGTACGTGGGGTTTTATTGATCAGTTGTGGCATTATGACGATCCGCAAGACCGTTCTTCAGGTGCTTAT
>JAJDNG010000133.1 GCA_022340845.1 Gammaproteobacteria bacterium
CCAGAAGGTGCGTTCCATGATTTGGCCGAAATCCAGGTCTAAACCGCATTCCGCACCCACACACAACACGGGATCCGGCACTACCTTACCGGTGGGATCATCGGGGAACAGTACGCTTGGTTTGGGCGGAATACCCACCCGCGCCAAATCTTTGGAACGGTCCGAAGCGGTAAGCTCGGAATCCAAGCCTGTTTCATCCAGGTTTAACACCGGTGTGGCGTCGTAAGCGCTGACGATGTACAACCGGCCCTTGCCCGTACCCGCCGAACATGCTGAGCCGCCGGCAATAGGCTCAAACGAGGTAAACAGGATTTGGTTGTTTACGGTCAGGCTTTCCGCCAGCACTTTTTCCCCGCTGTTGGGCAGATCCATATACCAGCCGCTGTATGTACCCCACAAAGACGCCTCTGCGACGGCTTGTTCGGACGTCCCGCCTTGGCCAATGGTGTTATCCGTGGCGTTGAACAGATTGCTTTCGTTGATCTTGGTATAGGTGCTCGGCTTGGAGTAAACATCCGAGGAACGGATCATGTAAAAGCGGTCTTGCACCACAGTATCCAGCGGATGGGCGCGCCAACCGGAACCCAGCGCAATGGCCAGATATTTTTGCGTTCCGTTGCGCAAGATGGACACATCCGGGGCGTAATAAAAACGCCGGTTGTTGGCCGCATCATTTTCACCGGAGGCGTTTAAGGCGAGGTCCGCAATGACGCCACCGCTGACCAGCGAAGAGGCGGCGCTGCCATTGTTGATATCGAACCGCCACAGCTGCCCGCCCATATCCGCCGCGTACATCTGGTCGGCCAAACCGTCGTTGTTAATATCAATGACACGAATGTCCGCCGGTATGCTGTAGTTCATGTCAGCAAAGGTTTGCGTAGAATCACCACTAGGATCGGTGGCCGGCCCTGCGGACCACAACATGTCTCCGGTTTCGGCATCCACAATAAACAAGGCGCGGCCTTGGGTATCCGGAGAACGGGTGGATTTATCATCCTGGTCGGAATCGTAACCGCCGGAGAAGATCAACACCTGTTTAACGGTACCGTTGATATTCACAGCGGTTTTTACCGCGCTAGACCAGGTTTGCCCCAGTTCCGCGAAATCACCACTGCCGCCGGTGATGCTCCATTTGAACTCGGGGGCATCAGGATCGGTCACATCCAATGCATAATATTGGCGGCCGCCGCGGCGCATAGCCACATACAAGTACACATAGTCACCTTCGTCGGCGGTTATGATGTGGTCGCCGTTGACGTCTTTTACCCAGTAGGTAATGGGGCCGTCCAATCCATACGGCAGGTTGACACCGTGGATATCGTCATAAAACGTACTCAGGTTGGGCAACAGTTCCGGTGGAATAAACGCAAATTTTTCCGTACCGTTACTGGTATCGATGGCATGCAGATAACCTTCATTGGTACCTAAAAATACGACGTTTTCCTGGGCACCGCTTGTGCCGCCGTACGTTATCACCACCGCTTGCGAGTGCAATGGCGCGCCGATTTGCAGACGGGGTTCCAGTCTGTCTTCGTCACCATCCCAATTTTTGACATCCACACCGCTGGCCCACTTCAGTAACTTGGTGTGATATTCATCATCTTTGTTCTCTATGCCTAACAGGGTTTTGTCCAAGGCGGCGTTAGTTTCAGTGACTTTATTGGTAGGATGCTTCAAATTGTTCGATGTGCCGGTATAAGTGTAAATGTTACGAGCGTCCGTCAATTGCGCCGCCGCGCCGCCTAAGTCCACTTTATTGCCGTCAATTTCGCTGGACCAGAAACTTTTCGAATCGTTGGCGAAGAAACCGGTGGCCGCATCCACCGCGGGATTGTCGTTGGAATCCACAATAATGGCGGGATTGCCTTTGATTTCATAACGCTTGAGATTGCCTGACCATTGCGGGCCGGTATCCGGCTTAAACACCGAAAAATAAATATCGTTTAAGTGGGTCAAGCGGTTAAACTGATTGACGGTGGCGCCCGGCGACACGAATGTGGTGTCGGTATCAAGAATAGAGCGAAAGATATTCTGAAACACTGCGGTCAATTGATCAGCCGTACTGGCCGAATAGTAATTACCCTCACCTTCTCTGGCCAAATCCTCCATAAAACTTATTGCATTGGTGTTATCCAAGTTAAATCCTATGGTATAGGTTTTAATGATTTGATCACCGGTTAAGCTACCGTGCTGGTCGGATGTGGCCATCCACTTCGCCAGCTCGCGGCCGCAGGCTTCACCGCCGCTGCCGGGATTACACGAGCTATCACCGGTAAGCGCTTTGACCAGAGATATGGAGTTATTGTGATTGGCTTCGCCGTCGGTCAGCAACACGATGTGGTTGGTTTGGCACGCATCCAAAATCGGTGTTTTGTATTTCGGTGATCCGGTGATCGCTTCCGTAGAGCAGGCCGAAGAATTCAGCGTATCGTCGGTACAACCGTCGGCGCGCGATACCGTACCGCCGGTGTAAGAATCCGGATGACTGACGCGACCGTAAGTGGTTTGCGCGCCGCGGGATTTACCGTATAACACATCACCACCGCGATAATAGTTGGCCGCCTCATACAAGGTATCCACAATGGGCGTAAAACCGGAAGGCACGAATTCATTAACGATTTCAATGAGGCGATTGCGGACGGTTTTCTTCACTGATGCGGCTACATTGCTGCTTTGCACTTTGATTTTCAACAACGCGGCGTCGGCGGGTTGATTGTCATACGTGAAAGCATCTCGGCCACCGCTGCCGGCGGTCTGGATAATGGCTAAATCATTGCCCGGTTGCCATCCGTCGCGGCCTACGATGGCCTCGATGATGGACTTCAGCTCCGGTGTCTCGTAGCGGTTGTTGCGCACCCACTCGCCGGGATTCCAGCTAACGGATTCCGTCGTGGTCGAACGACTGGAAATATTGCTGTTTACTCTCACAAAACCATTGGCGTTGTCGGCCGCCTCGCCGGCTAAAGTGATGGCGGTGCTGGTTGTGGCGCTGCTTTCGGCGGTAAGCTCCAGCGTGGCGCTGATCACCGTGGCGCCTTGTTTGAGCATGATGTTGCGAAACAGCAAACCGTTGGTTTGGCTGGGCTTCATGTCAAATACATCGCTACCCGTTATGACGTTACCGTTACTGGGTTCTTCGGCATCGTCGTCCCCGCCGTTTATGCGGTACAACAGGGTCTGATTCATACAGCCTTCGCCGTCGGCCAAGGCACTGTCGTCGTAAGTGACCCGCAACACTGGCGCCAGATCCGGATTGCCGTCAACGCTGTGCGCCACACGGTTGACCAGATCCTCGCCGCTGATCCGAAAGCCCATGGCATTGTTGCCGCACCAACCGCTGCGGTCCACAATTTCCTGCACAATGGTTTTTAAATCCGACGTTTGCACCACATCACCGTCCGCCCACGCATCCGGCGTCCAGTTTACCGTCGCAGTGGTACCCGTGCGCCCGGTGATATTGGTCGTGGTTGCGGTAAAGGTCTCGGAGTCGTCACTGTCCAAGCCTTGCACGGTAAGGCCGGTGATAAACGGCTTATCGGTACTTTGCGCCGCGGTAAACTCGATGACCGCACCGGTGATTTCCGCCCCTTGCGGGATACCCACATCGCGAAAGCGCAAACCTATGGTCTGTTGTCCCGGGGTGCCCATTTGGTAAGTGACATTTAATGTGGCGGCTTTGGCATCATTGGAATTATAAGTGTAAGCTTGGCGCTCGCCGCTGCCGCTTTGGAAAGTCTGTAAAAGCACTAAATCATCTTCCATCCAGCCGCTTTGGTTCACCAGCTCCTGCACCACGGAAGAAATATCCTGGCTGGTATAAACTCCATTGCTGGTCCAGGCATCGGGAGTCCAATCAACATAACTGGTGGTTTTTGTCCGGCTGGACAGGTTGCCGCTGGCGCTGGAAAACGCCAGGGCGTCGTTGCTCAATTCGCCGTACAAACGCAGTGTCATGGCGGCGTCAGAAGTGGTTCTGGAGGTCAAACTAAGCGTCGCGGACGATATGCTGGCACCTTGAGGAATGCCGGTATTGTTAAAACGAAAACCGTTGATCTGGTTGTTGTTGATATTAATCCGGTTGCCGCCTAATGAGACATTGTTGTTGGACAACACTTCTTCGGCATCATCGCCACCTATGCTGATTTGCGACGCGACCGTGCCGGTATCCCCTCCGATATAAACCGCTTCCAAGCGCGCACTGTTCAGATTCACGCTGCCGCCTTGTTCTTCCGCGTCGTCGGTGCTGTCCAAAATACGTGAGCTTATGGAGTTTTCGGACGCAGTGGGCGTAACTGTGCTTAAATCCGCGGCAATGTTGGACACCGGAAACAGGATAGGCCCGCCCGGATCATTGAACCGCATCAAACCCACGTTCACATCGGTCGTATTATTAAGAATATTGGTAAGGGCTTCCTGCATATGCTGCATGCGGGTTTCATTGGTATCGCCCACCTCGGTGCGCATGGAGCCGGAGGTATCCAGTATAAACAACACATTGGGATATCTGCCGGCCCCCGCCGCCGCCTGTTCGGCAGTGCCGAAAAATATTTCCGTATCGTCGGCAAGCGCCGGAAACCCCGCCGTCAAAGCATAGCAAAAACCAACCAATGCCGCCGTGAACCTTGCCGATAGCCTGTTTTTCATCGTCTTGCCCCTCATATGAGTCGTATTCTCTACTGGATGTCGTGATGGTGATGTTGTGACATTAAAAAACTGTCAATTTGCGAGCCATTAACCGCCACTGGGCGCCACTCGAAATACGCCTTGCGAGGTGACTGAAGTCACGTTGTCCTGCATGGAACCCGTGCCTTTGACTTCAAAGTTATGCGCGACAAAATTGTTCTGGTTAATACCCATGGAAAATCCGTCCATGCTGCCTTGTCCCAGGTATGATATTTCCGCGACACTTTCCACGGGCTGATTGGCGACATCATAGTCACTGTCCAAGCGTATGGTTGCATTGATTGAAGTGGTGCTGTTTAACGCCTGGCCCAGCAAATTCACATTATTGATGGTGGCTTCCACCGCGCTTTCCGCTGCCTGCAATGTGGTATTGATGCGTTCGTTGTTGCCGGCCATGCGCAGTTCCATATTGGCGCTGCCCGAAGCCGCCACTCCTAACACCGTCATCACCAGCAAGATGATCAAACTCACGATCAGAACGGCGCCGTTCTGGCCCCTGGGCTGAGCAAAATTCAATGTTTGCATGTTCGTTATCTCCGGTTGCGTAAACTGATAGTCGTGTTAAAAGCACGGCGTAAGCGGTTGTCCACCGGATGCGTCACCGTCGCGGATGAGCCTTCCGGTGCAACGCTCGTGCCGGCCAGAATATACGTTTTGTTGTCCAATTGACTGTTGGCGGTATCGACCTCCACCATCAACAGACCGATGCGCACGCTTTCCACCCGGGACATGTCCAGTCCGGCGGCGTCGGCGTCGGAAAACCGGACCGTACCGTCGGCCAAGCGCTCGCCGTATTGAATCTGTAAATTCTCCACGCCTTCCACCAGTTCAACCGGTGCCGCATCATTGATACCTTGGCGAAACAAAGCGGTAATCGCCTCACCCCGGGCGTTGCTGCGTCCGGTGGGCGCCACGCTGTAACTCACTGAATTAAATCGCATGATTTGAGTGCTCCCCGGACCATAGGCTTTGCTCAGCGCGCCCAAGTCGTTCTCCGCGGCACCATAGGTAAAAGTAACGTCGCTGGCGTTGTTGGCCACGTCGGTAATGCGCACCAGGTGCGCGGTGGTGCAATCGGCCATCATGACCACTTCATTGACGCTAATATTGTCCGGGTTGGACTGGGCGACGATGGTGGCGTTTACCGGATCGGTGTTACTGACCAAGCGAGTAGCATCGCCGGACGCGAATTGAACCGTGAGCGAATCTGAGGCTGCACTGCCTTCATTACCCGTTATGGCGGACTGCAATAAGTTGGCCGTGGGTGAATTGGTTTTGACTACCGACTCCGAAGGCACTGCACCGGGGTCGGCACAACCCTGAAAACCGGCCATACGCAAATCCCGCGAAATGGTATCCAACGCAAACCGCCCGCTTTCCTGTACGCGGGCCATGGCTTCGTTCATGTTGAAGGTTTGTTTGCTGGTAAGAAACAATTGGATGACGCCGCCGATGAGCACCAGGCTCAAGGTCAGCGCAATCATGATTTCGATCAATGTCATGCCGGATTGTTTTTTCACTATGGTCATCGCTGCTTGCCTTTATAACTGGAAGTGAACCACGAGGTTTTTGTTGGGATTGTTTTGATCAGTGGCGTCGCTCCAACTGATGTTGACGATAAACACATCATCACTGGCATCGGTGGCGGTCCCCATGTCATCCACGCTGACGGTGCCCGCACCCGATGGCAAAGACGACAAGGTATTGGTAGCCCAATCGATAATGTCGTGATCGGCCAGATCGCTGGCGTTACAACCGCTGTCTATGCAGTTGGGATCGCTCGGAAGATTCGTGGTATCGATGGCGTCGTAATTACCGTCAACCACCCCCTGCGGATTGGCGCGCATGCGGTCAATGATGTCCGAAGCGGCCGCGGTGGCCTGGGAGCGGAAATACGCCGTTTGGTTACTGCGTAAACTGGTGGTTTGCAGTCCGGCAACGCCCAGCAACCCCAAAGACAGGATCAACAAGGAAACCAAAACCTCGATGAGCGAAAAGCCGCGGGCATTGCCGATCGGCTTATCTTCGATACTCATCCGTACCAACCCGTTGGTTCGCTTTTGCCGCTCAATACATTTACTATTTTTAATCGCCATATTCTCTACCACTTGATCTGACTATTGAATACTGCAGCTGAGTAACTGCGTTAAGAAGAACAACTCACATTATTGCCATCAACATCGTTGACGATTCCATCGGCGCCGCTGTCCGAAGCGCTGATGGCCCGCCCGAGATTATTGATGTTGGTCGCCCGCGCGTGCGCCGCACCGCGTTTGTCGCAGAAGGTAAACGTGACGGCGGAGTCTACTGCGCCGCGGGGAGTGTATTGAATGGATCCGATCAATGCTGGCGCACCGGATTTTTTTGCCTTTAAGGTATTGCCTTCGCTCAATCCGCCACTGACCCGGATTAAGCAGTCTTCCGTGGCCAGGCAAGCACCGGTGCCGGAATCCAACACGCTGTCGGCGTCCCGATCGGAAAATACGATCCAGCCTTGCTCCCAATCGGCGGTATCGCACGTGGCTTGATCGGTGCTGGCGCACACGGTCACGCGGGTTCCCCGCTTCAAGGCTTCGCTGCGCGCCAGATTCAGCGTGGAGATGAATTCATTCTTTTGGGAAATCAGCCGGTTGTTTTGCACCAGCGAATTAAAACTGGGAACCGCCTGGGTCAAAATTATCGCCGCCAGGGCAATGGTCACCATCAGTTCAATGAGAGTAAATCCAGAATTTGTACTGTTGTTATGTTGCATACCGCGTCCACCTACTGCTGTCATGTCTACCACCAAACTGCCCTATGCCCTTACGTTTACAAATGAGTTTGGAATTGAGTTTCCAAATGGGTTTAGAATATCTCAACCCCGTATAAAGATTCTATCCTTAATCGCTTACTCGAATATAGAGGGGGTTTATACCATTCGTCAGTTATTTGGCACCTTTAATCCGCTTCACTCTTCGTGAAATAGATCACATTTTAACCACACGAAAAGTTGGAATTGATCACAACTCGATCAATTTGCTTAAGGAACACGCATTTTTTGGCAATATTCCGGTTCAGGCGACGAACCGCTTAAAAATAGCGATCAACGGTTGGCTCTGGCACAGACCCAAACCTCGACGGCATATTGACCGCTGTTTTGTATGGTTTTGGTCAGCTCGTTGATGGTGTGGCCGGTGGTCATAACATCATCAAGCAAGGCAATCCGCCCACCGGGCGCGGCAGGTTGAGAGGGATGAAAGGCAAACGCGCCTTTGACGTTTTGTTTGCGCTGCCCGGCGGGTAATTCCGCTTGCGGCTGCGTCATTTTGACCCGAGTGCAGGCACGAAGATCCAGCGGTATACCCATGTGCCGGGCGACGATTTTGGCAATTTCCACTGATTGGTTAAAACCACGCTCGCGCAGGCGTTTGTGGTGTAAGGGCACCGGGATAATGACATCGGGCTTATCCTGCTGATTGGGATACCGTTTTGTGAGGTGTTCGGCGAACAGCTCCGCCATTACCCGCGCCGCGCTCAAGTCTTTGTTAAATTTCAAACGTTGCACCAAATAATCCAGCGGTGGCTCATAGCGCCACGCGGCGATGCATCGCTGATACGGCGGTGGTTTCTGCAGACATTGGCCGCACAGGGCGGTTGTGCTTTGCGGCAACGGGATAGCGCAGCGTTGACACGCCAAGTCATTGATTGGTAAGGATTGATAACACGCTTTACAAATGTCTCTGGGACCCAGACCTGGTGCGCCGCACATACTGCAACGGGCTGGAAATATCATGGATTGTATATTTATTATCCAACTGTTCATTTGCGACTATTTTTGGTTTGACAGCGGTGGCCAACTGTCTATTATTTAGCGGTTTTTACTCTGGTGTTTTTACCCAGGCACTGGTGGGCTATTCTGGAGACCTATATGAACCAATCCCCAATCAACTCCCCAATAAACTCCCTGAACAATTCCCTAGAAGACCGCGTATACGCCCAAATCGATGCCATCACCCAGCGCATCCTCAATGGCGGCGCCATGAGCGTGGCCGAAGGCCAGTGGATGATCCGCTTGCAAGAGGATTATTTGCCCTGGCTGATGGCCGGTGCCGACCGCATTCGCAAGACCTTTCGTGGCAATGATATCGAAGTTTGCGCCATTTCCAATGTGCGCTCGGGCAATTGTTCGGAAAATTGTTCTTTCTGCTCACAAAGCGGCCACCATAAAACCAATGCACCGGTGTACAACTATATTTCCAGCGAGCAATTGAGCGAACAAGCACAACGCGCCCGCCAGTGGGGCGCCAGCGATTTCGGTGTGGTTTCCAAGGGCTGGGGCGTACGATCAGATAAGGAACGCCAGCAATTGCAGGAGTATTTTCACACCTTGAACGAGACCAGCGATATTGGCCGCTGCGCCAGCCTGGGGGTATTGGATCAGAGCACTGCCCAGGAACTCAAAACCATGGGCATGGAAAACTACCACCATAACCTGGAGTGCGCGCCCAGTTTTTTCGATCAAGTCTGTTCCACGCATAGCTATCAAGAGAACATCGATACCATTAACGCCGCCCGTAACGCCGGCTTGCGAGTCTGTTCCGGCGGCATCCTGGGCATGGGCGAGACTTTGGACCAGCGCATTGAGCTGGCCGATACCTTACGTCAATTAAACGTGGAATCCGTACCGCTGAATTTTTTAAATCCGCAGCCCGGCACCCCCATGGGACAGGTGCAACCCATGCAACCCATGGACATCCTGCAAAGCATCGCGGTGTTCCGCTATATGCTGCCGCGAGCGGAAATCCGCATCGCCGGCGGTCGGCAGTTTTTAGGCGATATGCAGGCGATGATTTTCATGGCCGGGGCTTCCGGGGTGATGATAGGCGACTACCTCACCACCAAGGGCCGCAGCGTAGAAGATGATCTCAATATGCTGCAAACTCTGAATCTAAAACCCCGC
>JAJDNG010000094.1 GCA_022340845.1 Gammaproteobacteria bacterium
CTCCGGCCTCAAATACAATCAGGACTTTTTCGCCGGTTACAGCCCGGAACGCATCAATCCAGGCGACAAGGAACACCGCGTTACGACGATCAAAAAGGTCACTTCCGGTTCAACACCGCAAGTCGCCGATTACGTCGACGCTTTGTATGCCAGCATAATTACCGCCGGCACGCACAAAGCCAGCAGCATCCGGGTTGCCGAGGCGGCGAAGGTCATTGAAAACACCCAGCGTGACGTCAACATCGCGCTGATCAACGAACTGGCGTTGATCTTCAATCGCATGGGCATAGACACTCTGGAAGTTTTGGAAGCCGCCGGCACCAAATGGAATTTTCTGCCGTTTCGCCCCGGCCTGGTGGGCGGCCATTGCATTGGTGTGGATCCTTATTATCTCACCCATAAAGCTCAGGAAATCGGCTTCCATCCGGAAATGATCCTCGCCGGACGGCGCACCAACGACGGCATGGGTGAACACGTGGTACAACGAGTGGTTAAGCTCATGACCCAACGTCAGGTTCACGTGGTCAACGCCAACGTGCTTATTTTGGGCTTGACCTTCAAGGAAAATTGCCCCGATTTGCGCAATACCCGCGTCGTGGACATCATCAACGAATTCAAAGCCTATAAGGCAAATATCGAAGTATACGATCCCTGGGTTAATCCTGCCGAAGCGGATCACGAATACGGCATCAAACCCATTTCCACGTTACAAAATGGCCACTACGATGCCGTCATTTTGGCCGTGGGTCACAAGCAATTCCAGGAAATGGGCGCAGCCGGCATTCGCCAATTATGCAAATCCGATGCAGTTTTGTTTGACGTGAAAGGTATGCTGCCAAAAGAGTCTGTGGACGACCGGTTGTAATCTTAGAAATAACAGTGGAGTTAAAAATGCGAGTATTGGTTACGGGAACAGCAGGCTTTATCGGCAACCGCCTGGCTCAACGATTATTGGAGCGGGGTGATGAAGTCATTGGCATCGACAATCTGAACGACTATTACGATGTCGCTCTAAAACAAGCCCGGCTGAATTTAGTCAAATCCCATTCCGGATTTACCGAAGCGCGCATTGATATCGAAGACCGCACCGCCATGGAAGAAGTGTTTGCCAAACACAAACCTCAGCGCGTGGTAAACCTGGCCGCTCAGGCCGGCGTTCGATATTCACTGATCAATCCGCATTCCTACATAGACAGCAATATCATCGGCTTTACCAATATATTGGAAGGTTGCCGCCACAACGGCGTGGAACATCTGGTGTACGCTTCCAGCAGTTCCGTCTATGGCGCCAATACCAACATGCCTTTTTCGGTTCACCATAATGTGGACCACCCGCTCAGTCTGTACGCCGCCAGTAAAAAAGCCAATGAGCTCATGGCCCATACCTACAGCCATTTGTACAACATTCCCACCACGGGATTACGATTTTTCACGGTTTACGGTCCCTGGGGACGCCCCGACATGGCGTTATTTCTGTTTACCAAAAACATCCTGGCCGGCAAACCCATTGATGTGTTCAATTACGGCAAACACCGCCGTGACTTCACCTATATCGACGATATCGTCGAAGGCGTCATCCGGGTGTTGGACAAACCGGCCCAACCCAACCCGGATTGGTCGGGGGATAATCCTGACTCCTGCACCAGCACGGCACCTTACCGGTTATATAACATCGGCAACAACCAACCGGTGGAACTCATGCACTATATCGAAGTGTTGCAGGACTGTCTGGGCAAAAAAGCCGAAATCAACCTCCTGCCCCTGCAACCCGGCGACGTGCCGGATACCTATGCCGACGTGAGTGACCTGGTCAATGATGTGGGTTACAAACCGGATACTACCGTAGAAGAAGGCATCGCCAATTTCGTCAAATGGTATATGGATTTTTATAAAGTCAGTGATTCATGATTCTTTTTTAATGGTTCGTTGTAAGTGATTCGTGTTGATATAGAGAATCTCAACTACCATTAATCGCGAACCACGGTCACATCATCAGTACATCAACCAGCAAGTACGCCCCTAATATCACGGCTATCCACAACACCATGCTCCCGGTAGGCCAGCTGCTGGCCAGATGGTAGCCGGATAAGGGCGCGCGTTTTAATGAATTGCCCAGCCACTTCAGCCCGGTTTTAGAAATAGAATCCAGGTTATTGCCCATTTGCGTTGCACTGCGATATGCCAGGCGAGCCATGGCGGGCAAAGGTTTACGGTACACCCACTCGGCATCGAGATTCACTGAATGCAATTCGGGCGGATACAGACCTTGTTTGTTCAACCATACAAACGCCAGTGCAGAAAAAAACAACAGTTGCAACTGAGTTAATACGTGTGTCGCATCGAAAGGCCAATAGTCAACCTGCCAGGGTAACAACGCATAGAGATACTGCGGTTGGGAACCAATAAAAATGCAAAGTGCCGCCGCAATGCTCATGGCAACGAGCATGTTAAGTGGTGCCTCCTGGGTTCGGATCCCCGAATCATGGGCGAAAAATGCAAAATACGGTATTTTTATACCCGCATGATGAAACACACCGGCGGATGCGAACAGCAGCGCCAACCACAAAACATCATGACCTTGCTCTATCATGGCGCTCATGACCATGGATTTGCTGACAAATCCGCTAAACAACGGGAATGCCGAAATTGACGATGCGCCAACAATACAAAGCATGGCGGTTTTAGGCATGGTCTTATACAAGCCGCCCAGATCCGATCCGTTGGTATTACCCACCCGATACAACACCGCCCCCATGGCCATAAACAACAGGCCTTTGAAAATCACATCGTTAAACGCGTGGGCAACCGCACCATTCAACGCCAATGCCGTACCAATGCCCACGCCGCAAACCATAAAACCCACTTGATTGATCATGCTGTAAGCCAGCACACGGCGCAGGTCGTTTTCGATGACGGCGAAAAAAATCGGAAAGCAGGTCATCACGGTACCGATATACACCAGGATTTCAGTACCGGGAAACCCTCGCGCCAGTGCGTACACGGCCACCTTGGTGGTAAACGCAGACAGAAACACAGCCCCTGTGGGCGTGGCTTCGGGATATGCATCGGTCAGCCAGTTATGTAAAAATGGGAATGCGCACTTGATGCCGAAGGCCAGGAATATCAACCAACCGCTAACCCCTTGCAAACCGATAAACTCGAATGCCAGTGAACCGGTCTGCTGAATTTGAACCAATGCGCCTGCCAACAACAGCATTCCCGAAGTCACCTGAAAAATTAGATATCGAAACCCGGCATTCAGGGCTTTTTCGGTGCGGCGGGCCCAAATCAGGAATACCGAAGTGATGGCCAGTAATTCCCAGAAAACAAACAGCGTAATTAAGTCGCCGGCGAACACGGCGCCCAAAGCCGCTCCTGCGTATAACATGCTGGCAACCGATTGAGTGGTATCACGCACCTGCAGTGCAAATACAATGGCAAGCAACGCGGCGATATGAAATAAATAACCGAACAATAAACTCAAGCGATCACTGCGCATCGGTATCAGTTGGTAATCCAGCATGTTCCATGTATAGGTAATTCCTGGCGAAACGTCATACCATAAGTGCAAGCCTCCCACGACAGGCGTTAACACCATAATCGCACCGCGTAACCAGCCCCCAGTCACCAACACTAGCAAGGCGGCGACAAAAAACGGGATAAACGGTGGCAGATCACTGGTCCACATCGTAGTAATCTTCCTTACGCATTAGCAATTTACGCAATTCCTTGGCGATCAACACCAACAACACGCAGGCAACAAAACCATAGATGGCATAGAAACCCGGCAAGTGTTCCCAACTGTGGCCAATATGGCGGTGCAGCACAAAATCCAGTAGCAGCAAAATACCGCAAATTACATAAAATCCCCCTAGCAGGCGGCTGACATTTTTAGGGTTATCGAATAGATATTGCTTTTTCTTGGGATCGTGCATCTTACCTTCCTCCGGCGGCACCGACCGCCAGCTTGTAAAAAGGATCGGGATAGAAAAACAAAACCACGCACGCCACTGAAGTGATGATCATTGCCGCCACGCAACTTGACGGCGCTTCCTTTATCTGTGTGTATTGCGCGCCGTCTTTAGCATTTCCGAAAAAGGCGTGGATAGGAATGGGTAACAGATAGGCGATGTTCAAAAGGGAACTGACCAGCAGCACGCTTAATAACAACCACTGACCGGCGTCTATAGCGCCTATACCGAGGTACCACTTACTCCACATACCGCCGAACGGTGGCAATCCAATAATGCTTAAACTGCCGATGAGAAACGCCCCAAAAGTGATCGGCATGGCGCGCCCCAGGCCGCCCATATCGCTGATCTCCGTTTTATGGGCTGCCACTAAAATCGCACCGGCAGCGAAAAATAAAGTGATTTTAGCCACCGCATGCATGGCAATATGCAGCGTTCCACCGATCAATCCCATGTTCGTCGCCAGTAGTGCGCCAAGCACTATGTAGCTCAACTGGCTGATGGTGGAATACGCCAGGCGGGCTTTTAGATTGTCTTTGGTCATGGCAATCAGGGAAGCCAATAATATCGTGGCGCCAGCAAACCAGATTAGCCAGTCACTGGACCCGCTTTGCAATATAAAATCACTACCAAATATATAAATCGTAACTTTCAGCACTGTAAACACGCCAGCCTTGACCACCGCCACCGCATGCAGCAAGGCACTGACTGGGGTGGGTGCCACCATGGCGGCAGGCAACCAGCGATGAAACGGCATGACTGCAGCTTTGCCGATACCGAAAACAAACAAAGCATACAGCAAGCCTGTCCACGCCGGGTCGAGCCGACCGGCCAGTATTCCCCCTTCGCGAAACTCCAGCGTCCCGGCGAGCGAATAGGTAATCAATATGGCCAATAACTGCAACCCAATGGAAGTCCCTAACAATATGCCCAGATATGTGCGCGCCCCGCGGCGGGCTTCTGCTGTGCCAGCGTGAGCCACCAGCGGATACGTGGATACAGTGAGAATCTCGTAACAGAGGAACAGTGTTAACAAATTGCCCGCAAATGCCGTACCCATGGCGCTGCCGATGGCAATGGCAAACAGCGCGTAGAACCGGGTCTGGTTTTTCTCGTGATGGCCCCGCATGTACCCGATGGCGTACACGGAAGTAACCAGCCACAGCAATCCGGCCACCAAGGCGAACAACATGCCCAATGGCTCCACTTCAAAAACAATGGGCAAGCCTGGCAATGGTTCGGCCAGTCGTGCCGATATCACCGCACCCTGCTCTAGCCTGGTAAAAAGCACAATCACAATGACGCTGACCAAAGCGGCGGTTACTAAAGTGATGGTTTCTCGCAAGTTTGGCCAGGCACTGCATAACGTAATACCCGAGGCGCCAGCCATAGGCAGGAAGATTGCCAGCATTACCAGCCACTGGTCACTCATTGAGGTAGCGCCCTCAGAATATTCACTGCAGTCTGTGCGATACCTACGGTTAATTGCGTATTGAAACCAAAATACAGGTTAGCAACGACCAGTAACCACATGGGAACGAGCAACGACAAAGGCGCTTCTTTTACTGCGGCATCCGACTGTGGTGCCGAACGAAAAAACAACGCTTCCACCAGCTTCCACATATAAATCACAGCGAACAGGGAGCCTGCCAATATCACTATTGCCGCAATCCAATTGCTTTTTTCCAGCGCGGCGAGCACCAAATACCATTTGCTGATAAATCCCGCGGTGCCGGGCACGCCAATCAGACTCAATCCGGCAATAAACAATGCGGCGAATGTCCAAGGCATTTGCCGACCCAAGCCGTTAAACGCGTCGATTTGACTGGACCCCAGGCGATACACTAACGCACCTATGGCCATAAATAGCGCGCCTTTCATTAATGCATGGTTAAACATGTGCACCAGCGTTGCCGTCAGTCCCAACGCAGTGCCAAACGCAATGCCCAGCACCATGTAACCCACCTGGGCAACACTGGAATACGCCAGCAACCGTTTGGCATCACGCTGATAAACAGCATAAACGGAGGCAACCAGGACTCCGCCTATTCCCAACACCATAAACATGTTACCGGTGGGTGTATCCTGCGTAAAGCTGCCGGAAAATACCGTAAAGACCATGCGCAACATCACATAGACTGCCACTTTGGTCGCCGTGGCGGAGAGAAATACGGAAATGACTGACGGCGCATAGGTATAGGCGTTGGGCAACCACACATGCAGGGGAAACATCGCCAGCTTCAACCCAACCCCGACGACAATAAACGCAAATGCCGTATGGATGGTGCGATGCTCGAAAGTCGCAGGTAGCCGGACACTAAGATCCATCATATTCAGTGACCCGGTTTCTGCGTATATCAACCCAATTCCAATGAGTAAAAACGTGGCGCCAATGGTACCCATAATCAAATACTGGTACGCGGCGGTCAGCGCCCGGCGCTGTCGCCCCATGCTGATAAGAGCGTAGGAAGACAATGAAGAAATTTCCAAAAACACAAACAGATTAAACACATCACCGGTCAACGTGATACCCAGCAACCCGGTCAGACAGAGCAAGAAAGCCGTATAAAATAACGGTGTTTGTTGAAGAGGAATTTCCTGTTCCACACTGCGCAGCGCATACGGCAAAGCTACGGCAGCAATCCCGGCCACAATTAAAGCCACAAACGCGTTCACCGCATCAATTCGGTATTCTATGCCCCAGGGCGGCGCCCAGCCGCCCAGTTCATAACTGATGATTCGGCCGTCTGTGACCAACCACAACTGCCAGATTGCCAAGCCCAAGCACACCCAACTCACCGACAACGTAAACAACCAAGGTAATTTGCCTCTGGGTAACGTTGCCACTATGGGTGCCGCCAGCAAAGGAATTGCGACCAATAGCAAACTCAAATTTTGTTCTATCACAGCGACTGATCCTGATTGTGAATATCATCCTCTTCAACGCTTCCGTACGCTTCTTTTATACGGATGATCAGAGCCAGTCCCAACGCGGTGGTGGCAACGCCCACGACAATGGCTGTGAGAATTAAGACGTGTGGCAATGGATTGGAGTATTGCGTAAAGCCTTCTGCAACAATGGGCGTGGTACCGTGTTTTACGTTGCCTATACTGATGTACAGCAAAAACACTGAGGTCTGAAAGATGTTCAAGCCGGCGATTTTTTTTATCAGATTTCCCTGGCTGACGACGGTATAAAAACCCAGCATCATCAACAAAATGACCATCCAATAATTATAATGGCCGAGAATATAATCCATTAAGACTGCCCCCTGCCGGCAAACGCGAAAAAAACCATCAACATGACTGAACTGACGGTGATGCCCACACCAAGTTCAACAACCAATATTCCCAAATGCTGTCCCTCGACGGGATTTGCCGCCAGAACTCCATAGTTTAAAAATTGCCCCCCCAGCAATATGGTCACAACACCCGTTCCCGCATAAATCAATACACCCAGGCTGGCCAGAAACCGTAATAGGGTTGGCGGCATGACCCGCTGTGCTGCTTCCAATCCAAATACCAGGCCGTAGAGAATAAACGCCACGCTGAATATGACGCCGGCTTGAAAGCCGCCACCGGGATCGTAGTCACCATGGAATTGCACATACAGTGCAAACAAGATAATGATGGGAATGAGTATCTTAGCGATGACAGTAAGAATTAGATTATGTCGCATCGCGTGTCACTTTGGC
>JAJDNG010000122.1 GCA_022340845.1 Gammaproteobacteria bacterium
AGTACTTCCGGCCACGCCAGAAATACCGGCGATATAAAAGAACTTGTTAAAACGACCGTTGACTGCGACGTTATGGCGATGATCACCTACTGCACCGCCACCAGCGTATGCATTAGCGTCTTCGTCGAAAGACGAACCGTCAGCACCGCCGAAGTCAGCCGCTCCAGGACCATTGACCACGCCACCTTCGCCGTTCACCAACGCATAGTGGCTAACGGTGGGGCTGAAGTGATCGCTGATGGTGCCGTAGGGATCGGCGAAGAACAGAGGCGCCCAGCTCAACTCCACGTTGAGGGCGTCGTTTTGGCGGTAGTTAGCCACCGCATGACCGAACTCCACGTTCCAGTCATTTTCGTCTTCGGCTTCCAATTCAACAAACGCGGACAGGTTGGTACCGATGGAACCGGCTACGAATATTTCCGCTTCATGAATACCGTGTAATTCACGTTCGCCGTTGGATTTTTTGTCATAAGGACGGGAAACCAGAATGGCACCGATAGGGAAACCATCCATATACGGTGTGTCTTTGACTTCACCTTTGAGGTCTTCCTTCAGGCGATAACCCATTTCCTTAAACTTGCGGCCTTTTTCGTTCAATTGAGGCCAAGCAGTGTGGCAATAAGAACATTTTTTTTCGTACTTGTGTGCAAAAGCAGGTACCGCTTGAGCTGACCCAAACCAGCTCACCCCCGCCATACCCAGCGCTGCAACTAGCAGACTTTTATTTACTGACTTCATTCAGGATACTCCTTACTATTTTCGTTATGTAAATGTACACGGTCACACGACCTAAGCTACTCATCCCTGTTTTGATCCGCCCTAATTCCCTAATATCCGCTATATACACGTTCCTCCCTCGAAATAGGTTCCACGAACCTATAGCCGTATCGATATCCAATGATGCCTATGAGTAACTTTGCGTACGGATTGTTTAACAGATTTGTTAACAGCGTGGCGAGGTTACTGCGGGGTAATAGAACTTATTATAATACCGGCATCTAGCTTACATGCTTAAATCGGATACGGCGGCGAGATTTTAAATTATGAAGTAAAAATACACAAGCCCGAATACTAGCTGTTATTACGCAGATATAACGAAACCAGTGACAGAAAGACTTCGATTTCCAAACTTGTGATAACTGAAAATCAATTATAAAAATCTTGTGATTAGTAACAACGCTTATACTTAGATAAATACGTAAGCG
Organism: Gammaproteobacteria bacterium; assembly: GCA_022340845.1. Classification (GTDB taxonomy): domain Bacteria; phylum Pseudomonadota; class Gammaproteobacteria; order SZUA-152; family SZUA-152; genus JAJDNG01. Next base: position 1,206 of record JAJDNG010000122.1, read on the forward strand.
TTAAATAAATAATACGGGGATGTTATTAACGGACTCACAATATACAGACTAACTGCTTTACCGCCAGGACGAACAATCGGTGTGCAACAATCAAATTAGCGCGACTGTGCATGGACGGATACGTAATCAACTCCTTATGTCCAGCAAACTTTTATCGTAACGATTTTTCTATCTTGTTCGACCAAGATCCTTTTCTTAAAGTTGCCTTAAAGTTGGCTTAAGACTGTCTTAAAGTATGCTTATAATTCCGTGTGACCAAAAGACCAACGCTTATGCTAACACTGTACCCCATGGTTAAATAGGGGATAAAAGCTCATTGCTAACTTCGACCGGCACCAGATGACATTTGCTCGCCGCATCCTGATGCGGAAGATGATGTTGAATCGGGAGCTTGAGGGTTTAAACTGTAAATTTTGATATTGCACAATGGACTTTACTATTTCAATTTCACTTTACTCTTTAGTTACCTACCTGGACTATCCAATGAAAATAGGACGTAAAATCGCTAAGGCGGCTTGTTATGCCGCAATACTTTTCCTCCTGGCTGCCGGCCAGGTGCCGGCTGGCGAACAATGTTCACAAGCGGCGGTTGGAGTTCAAGTACTGGGCAGTGGCGGACCGGAATTTTATACCGATCGTGCTTCCAGCGGCTATTTGGTGTGGCAGGACGGCAAGGCGGTCGTCATGGTGGATGCGGGCAGTGGCAGCAAATTTCGCTTCGGTCAGAGTGGCGCCGATTTTAATACCATCAATTACATCTTATTTAGTCATTTCCACGTTGATCACAGTGCGGATTTTCCAGGCTATATCAAGTCCGCGTTCTTTTCTGATAGGGACCGGGACCTCGCTGTATATGGGCCTGAAGGCAACCAGTTTCTCCCCCCTGCAAGCGGCTTTGTGAAAGCGCTGATCGGAGCTGAAGCCAGCGCGTTTCCCTATTTAAACCGCTATTTGTCCGGTGGCGATGATTATCGCATTTATGTGAACGACATCAATATCGATAAACGTGATGTAATAAATGTCCTGAAATTCGAGGATATTAAATTGAGCGCTATTGCGGTTCACCACGGTCCATTACCCGCGCTGGCGTGGCGTGTCGATATAGCCGGTAAATCCATTGTATTCAGCGGCGATATGAACGGTGGATACCATACCCTGGAGAGGCTGGCCAAGGGCGCCGATCTGTTGGTGGCGCATAACGCCGTCAGTGAGCAGGCGACGGGCGTTGCCAGAAACCTGCATATGCCACCATCGGTGATCGGTGACATTGCGCAGCAAGCCGGGGTAAAAAAACTTGTCTTATCTCACCGAATGTATAGAACGCTGGGCATAGAGCAACAAACCTTGAGCATCATACGCAAGCGTTTTGATAAGCCGGTGTCTTTTGCCAATGACCTTGATTGTTTCATCCCATAGGAATAAGTCTCTAAAACAGGTTGACTCCCTTACCGACAATGCGGAATAGGAGCATCCGCACCGGAAAATAGGCTAACCGGGAAACATTGCACCGCATATTCCAAGAGTGGTTTAATAGTGTGCATGCAAACCAGGGTTGATTTACCTGGTAACGGAAAAAGTGTGTTTTTAATCACCACCAGACTTTCCCGTGGGATACCGCTGACAGCATGTCATCCAAATAACAGGTAACAAGGAAGAGACGTATGAATTTATCCAAATCAAAAATTGTCGCATTTATTCCCAGTATCGATTTGCTTGCTTCTAAGTCCTTTTACGAGCAGAAGCTTGGTTTAAGTTTGCGCAACGCCGATGATTTTGCGCTGGAATACGACATTAGCGGCATGAAATTACGAGTCACAAAAGTACCGGAAATAACGCCGGCCAATTACACCGTGTTTGGCTGGGAAGTGAAAGATATCGACACCACCGTGACACACCTTTTGGCCAACGGCATTCAATTTGTGCGTTACCAGGAGTTATCCCAAGATGAATTGAAAATTTGCACTTTTCCGGGTGGCAGCAAGGTAGCTTGGTTTAAAGACCCGGATGGGAACACCTTGTCCATTACGCAATTCGCCGGCTAACGTTCGTATTCCTTTCAATAAGAGCGGCGCAATTTTATATCCAGGCTAAAACAGTTCAACTAAAGGTATCACACTCCGCGACTGAGTCGTATTGCTATTTTTATTCTAGCTCTTAAGCGAAAACCTCGCTCCAAACGTTTTGATCAGTTTGTCGTTTTCCTGTTATGTGCTCGCCCGATCCCAAAGCTTAGCCCCGGGAGTGAGTAAATTTTTCCTGGGGAGCAAATCGAGCAGGTGCTTGAGATTGTTATGGGCATCAGGGGAGGGCGCAGCGGCATTGGTCGATGGTTGTATTCCCAACCCCAATGCGGCAACACGATGACCGCGTGCACTGTCTGCATCTTGGCCAGTGCCGAGACTTGCTCGAGAATTTCAACGTTATCCCGATAACAACGCCAGGTTTGCCGGTGGGGATCCTTGTGACGGTTCACCCCGAAAGTGCAGGCTTACCAGGCGATGGTATAGGCGCGCCCGGCTTTTTGCACCGTGCTTAAGGTGTACCATGGGCGGTCTGCATCGCGTTGCGTTTTGGTACCGACAGCACCCATACCCGCCTCTTCAACGGTACGTATTGTTTCATCGACACCGTTTGGACCTCTGTCCAGCGCATGATTATTACCCAGTTGCAACACATCAAAACCCGCCTCTTTCAACGCCGTCACCAACGCAGGCGGGTAGGCATACGCGCCAAACCCGGATGGTTTTATGCTATCCACCACCCCTTCAAAGTTGACCACGGACAAATCCGCTGCCCCTGCCACGCCGGCCACTGAGGCAAACAAACTGGCAAACCCGGAAGCAACGGTTTGCGGATGACGCAAAATGGAGGTTTGCACCAGCACGTCGCCGGCGGCGGCAACCGTCAGCCCTAGCGCGGTCGGCGCTTCACACGCAAAACTCACCGGCGTCAAACCCTTGATCGGTGGTACCCGACGGTAGCGGTCACTCACCAAACGGAACAAGGCGGGAAGCCTCAGTGCGTAGTTAACAAGCGCCGTTAGTGTGTCTTTTAAATCAAACAGATTCATTGTCACGGTAATTCGATGGAATGCCGACCGTATTCTGCTCGGGCTCTCTGCTTAGATTTTCAATAGCCGCCCGGTATAAGCCGGTAACATGCCAATTAAGATCCCCGGTGTATTTATACACACCGTGTTAATCAACGCAATTTTTATTGTGTAGCGAAAGTGTAGTGCCTGCATAGTGAATGCGTAGTGATGTTGCCGCTAAGACACCGTTTCAAGACGCTACATCAATTCGGTCACACCGTTTAGCACACACAACGGCCCCCTGTGGGTTACCATTGTCTATAATATAGACATAGACTATGAATACTCCGCATCAAACCACAATATTTACCACCGCCATATCCCAACATGTCTGGGACACTAAATATCGTTGGCGTGACGAAGACACGGTGTACGATCACAGCATCCAGGACACCTGGCGCCGCATTGCCCGCGCGTTGGCAAGTGTGGAATCTACCCGCAAGGCGCATTGGGAGGAACAATTCTACCAGGCATTGAGTGGCTTTAAGTTTCTCCCAGCCGGTCGCATCATGGCGGGCGCCGGCACTCAACGCCACGTGACGCTGTTTTATTGTTTTGTCATGGGTATTGTGGAAGATTCCATGGACGGTATTTTCGACAGCCTCAAGGAAGGCGCTTTAACCATGCAGCAAGGCGGCGGTGTGGGTTATGATTTTTCCACACTGCGCCCCCACGGCACATTTGCCCACGCCACCGGCGGGATTGCCTCAGGTCCGGTATCGTTTATGCGCATCTGGAACGCCATGTGTGCCACATTACTTTCCACCGGCTATCGCAGGGGCGCCATGATGGCGACGCTACGGTGTGACCATCCAGACATCGAAGAATTTATTCAGGCCAAACAATCCTCGGGCGAATTGAACCATTTCAATCTGTCCGTTCAGGTGCTGGATGAGTTTATGCAGGCAGTCCATGACAATGCGGATTGGGCTCTGGTGTTTCCGGCAACTGAGCTAAGCGCCTCCCCGCCATCCAACATCGATACCGTCATGCGACACTGGCCTGGCCAGCCCGAGCCGGTGGCCTGCCAGGTGGTTAAGCGGATTAAGGCCAGGGATTTGTGGCAACAATTAATGCGTGCGACTTATGATTATGCTGAGCCCGGCGTATTGTTCATTGATCGGGTGAATCAACTCAACAATTTGTGGTATTGCGAGTCCATCAGCGCAACCAATCCCTGCGGTGAGATTCCATTGCCACCTTACGGCGCCTGCGACTTGGGTTCTATCAACCTCACTCAATTTGTACACAATGCATTCGAAGAAAACGCGACGTTGGATATACAAGGCATTGAGCACACCGCGCAGGTGGCGGTGCGCATGCTGGACAATGTGATCGACGTATCCGGCTTTCCACTGCCGCACCAGGCAAAACGCCAACACAGCAACCGGCGGATCGGCTTGGGCATCACGGGATTGGCCGACACACTGATGATGCTCGGACTGAATTACGGTGAAACCAAAGCGCGCAATGCCGCCGCCGCCATTATGAAAACCATTTGCCACTGCGCGTACCGTACCTCAATCGAACTGGCCCGGGAGAAAAGCCGTTTCGCCTTGTTGGATACGGATAAGTATCTCCAGGGTCAATTTATCAAAACCCTGCCCAATGATATACGCCAGGGCATCGCCGAATACGGAATCCGCAACAGTCACGTGACCGCGATCGCGCCCACAGGTACCATCAGCCTGCTGGCGAATAATGTCTCCAGCGGTCTGGAGCCGGTGTATGATTTTCAATTTACCCGCAATATATTGGAAATGGACGGCCAATACCAAGAACACCGCGTGGCTGATTACGCATACCGTTTATGGCAAAACCGCGGGGGCGAGCATTCGCTACCCAGCTATTTTGTTACCGCCCAAAACCTTAGCCCCCAAGCCCATTTGCAAATGCAGGCCGCCCTGCAACCGTATGTGGATAATTCCATTTCCAAAACCATCAACATCCCCCAAGATTACCCGTTTGAGGCCTTTCGCGAGGTCTATGAAATCGCGTACAAGCAGGGCTTGAAAGGCTGCACGACGTTTCGCCCCAACCCCACCCGCGGTTCCATTTTAAAAAATGACCAGGCGGACATGGCGCCCCATTGTTGTAATCTCGAAAGAGAAGCGGATTAGATCCCTGAGAGGGCCGAGGTGTTTGATCAAGCTTCCCGTGTGCTGCAATTGGAACTCATCAAAGTTGTTAAAAGCGCAAAACGGTGCCGGTTTTTATCATTTATTGCGCCAGCTCAATTCAACGTCAATTCATAATGATCTATACTGGCCGGGCGAGTCATTCAACCCTGTAACCCAGGCGGCACCCACAAGCGGCGGAATCGACCAGTTATGACCTTTCAGGACTACATACAAAAAAGCACAAAAAAAGTGCTGAACACCTTGGAAATCGCCGTCAGCGAACTGGTCGCGGCGAAACAGAATGTACTGACACCGGATTTCATTTTGTTTGCCCTGGTTTCGCAACCCGATAGCGAAGCGGTAAAAATAATCCAACGCATTGTGCCCGATTCGGTCAGTGCAATTGCGCAATTAAAAGCCCACATCCAGTCGCAGCACCAGCCGGGCACACCCGTGCAAGCAACCCAGATCGTCGCCTCCCAGGAGCTGAATAATTTGTTTGAAGCCGCCTATAACGAGGCTAAAAACCTGGGCGATGAATACCTGTCCACGGGTACGTTGTTCGTAGCCATGTTTGACGGCTCGGTCGGCCCCACCGCCCAGTTGCTGCGCAACGCCGGCATTAACCGCGAGCAAGCGCTCAATGCACTTAAGGAAATCCGAGGCGGGCGCACCATTACCAGTGAGGATGACGAAACCGAAACGGATGTGCTGGGCAAATACACCCGCGACCTGACGGAACTGGCCCGCAAAGGCGAGTTGGACCCGGTAATCGGCCGGGAAGAGGAAATCGGCCAGGTCATTCAAACCCTTTCCCGTCGCAAGAAAAACAACCCGGTACTCATTGGCGAGGCCGGCGTGGGCAAAACCGTGATTGTGGAACGTCTGGCTCAGCGAATTGCCGACGCCGATGTGCCGGATACCTTGTTAAACAAACGCGTGCTGGCCTTGGAAATGGGCGAAATCGTCGCCGGCGCCAAGATGCGCGGCGAATTTGAAGAACGACTTAAAGCCGTGCGCGATGCGGTGATCAAAGCCAAGGGTAAAGTGATTTTGTTTATCGACGAGTTGCACACCGTTGTGGGTGCCGGTGCGGGCGGCGGCGGCCTGGACGCGCCCAGCCTGCTCAAACCCGCCTTGGCGCAAGGCAGCCTGCAAGTGATCGGCGCCGATACCCTGGATGAATACCGCCGCTATGTGGAAGCGGACAAGGCGCTGGAACGGCGCTTTCATCCCATACTGGTGAGAGAGCCGGGCATCGAAGACAGTCTGCGTATTATGCAAGGGCTTGCGCCGCGCTATGAAAAACATCACAAGGTGCAATACCAACCGCAAGCCCTGGAAGCTGCAGTCAAGCTTGCCGAGCGATATATCACTGACAGGCGATTGCCGGACAAAGCGGTGGATTTACTGGACGAAGCCGGGTCGCGCAAACATATACGCCTAATCTCCATTCCCCACGACGTAAAAGAGCTGGAAAAGCAACATCAAACGTTGCTGCGCGACAAAACCGCGGCATTCAATGCGCAAAATTTCGAACAAGCGGCGCGTTTGCAAATGGAAATTTTGCAAGTGGAAGAGCGTTTGCAAAGTGCCCGGCAGAAATGGGAGGCCACAAGAGGCGAGGTCGACTCTTCCGTGTCGGCCGAAGACATTGCCGAAGTGGTGTCCAAATGGACGGGCATTCCGGTGGCGCGGATGATCGAATCTGAAGCGGACAAACTGGCGCGCATGGAAGAAAACCTGCATAAACGGATCGTCGGCCAGGACGACGCCGTGCGCGCAGTGGCCGACGCCATACGCCGCAACCGCGCCGGCATCACCACGGCACGGCGGCCTATCGGCTCGTTCCTGTTTCTGGGACCCACCGGGGTGGGCAAAACCGAACTGGCGCGGGCGCTGGCGGCGTTTCTGCTGGATGACGAATCCCGAATTGTGCGCCTGGACATGTCGGAGTACATGGAAAGGCATGAAGTCTCGAAAATGATCGGCGCGCCGCCCGGTTATATCGGTTACGGCGAAGGCGGGCAACTCACGGAAAAAGTAAGACACAATCCATACACCGTGGTGCTGTTGGATGAAGTGGAAAAAGCCCATCCGGACGTCTTTAATATGTTGCTGCAAATCCTGGAAGACGGCCAGCTAACGGATGCGCAGGGACGCAGAGTGTCGTTTCGCAACACCATATTAATCGGCACTTCCAACTTAGGCACCGAAGCCCTGTCACCGGAAAAACGCCCCATCGGTTTTTTGCAGTCGGCCACGCCAGACTACCATGAAGCCAAGGACCTGGTGATGCATGAGGTGAAGAAGTTCTTTAAACCGGAATTTCTCAATCGCCTGGACGACATCATTGTATTTCACTATCTGGAAAAAGAACATGTGCGCGAAATTGCCGTCATGTTTATCCAGGAACTGACTCAACGCATGCAGGAACATGCCATCGCCATTGAAGTGGACGATGCGGTTATCGAAAAACTGGCGCATGACGGTTTTGACCCTGTGTACGGCGCGCGGCCGCTGAGACGCGAAGTAGAGCGGCAGGTGGAAAACCCACTGGCGATGAAAATTGTCAAAGGGGAATGCCCTCCAAACAGTAAGGTGCAAATTACCCTGGAGAATAAGGCAATACATTTTGCGATTCGCTAAATTTATCTGTCGGGCGCTGTTGCCGAAAAAAATGAATCCGCGCAACCCATAGCTAGAGGTAGCCCCTGTGTTTTAACTTTGCCCAGGAGTTAAATTGCTTGTGCTGCAGCCGCCATCGCCGGAACAGTCACCACGATAATGGCCAGGCAACCTTCAACCATTGACGGTCCGTGCTCACCGCGCCGCATCATGGCCACCCCACCATACCCCAACGCCGCGCAATGCTTTTTGGATTAAGGCGTAGGATTGTCGCTATTTGGATGGGGAATTGTCGTACAAACTAGCGATGAAACGTTTTCGTCGTCGACAAACAGCGTATTTTTACACTATTATTACCTGACATAACGAGTTGCCGCTTGACAGCGGGATTAAGCCCGGTAAGTATCCCATTCAGAAATACGGCCTTAGCTTACTGACGGGCGACTTCTCCCGCGCCCTGTTTTTGTGCGTGGTTTACATGAATCCAACCTCGAGGCTTGTCCTCTACATCTTTTTGATCTTTCCGGCACTTTGGTGTGACTCGTTACAAGCGGATGTCGCGCGAGAGAACAAAATCAAAGCCGCCTACATTTATCACATTATCAATTTCATCCAATGGCCTGATGTGGCCAACACCGCCAGTCAACCCCATCGCATCAATGTGTGTTTGCTCGGCGATACAGAGTTTAGGTCCTCACTGGCACCGCTGGCACGCGAGGCAACTTCCCCGATAGACGTGGTTGTCAATCACTCATTGGACAGTGTGAATGGCTGCCACATTTTGTACTTCGCACAGACTTCGCCCGAACACACCCGGGACTTTCTGGCGCATGTTTGCCGGCGTCCCATATTGACCCTGGGTGATACACGCGGGTTTGCCCGGGCCGGGGGAATGATTGGTTTCGTCATTCACGACAATAATGTGCGCCTGGAAGTGAATGTGGCGGCTGCACGCCAATCAAGGATTACCATAAGTGCTAAATTATTAGAGGTAGCCCTGAACATCATTGATGAGCCGGACTTTAAATGCCAGTGACCGATTGCCAATGACGCTATTTAACTCCCTGCCGTTAAAATTAAAAGTCATGTCCATTATTATGGTGGCCAGCCTGGTGGGGTTGTTTCTGGCCATCAGCGTCGTGTTTTTCTATGACCAATATATGATGAAAAAAAACATGGTGCGGGAAACCAATATTCTTGGGGAAATTATCGCTGATCGCAGCACCGCTGCCTTGTCGTTCAATGATCACAAGCTGGCCGGTGAGAACCTGGCCGCATTGCAAGCGCAACCTGCGGTCATCCTCGCCTGCATTTACGACCAGGACTTAATTCCTTTCGCGCGTTATCAAGGTGCAAAACACGCCCACAAAGAATGCCCTGTTTTAAGTGACATCCACGCACGGACTTTTTTTCAAGAACATTTGCATGTCGTCACCCCCGTTGTATTACGTCAAAATCCCATTGGTACCGTGTATATTCTGTTGAGTACCGAACAAATCCAAGAGCGACTGCGCCAATACGTGCTTGTGGTTTTGCTGGTCATCATCATCGTATCACTGATTGTGTATTGGCTCTCCAATACGTTGCAAAAGCCGCTACTGTCTCCCTTGTTGCAGCTGACCGATGCCGCCAAATCCATCGCAAAAAACAGGGACTATACCATTCGGGTCAGCAAAAAAAGCAGTGACGAAATCGGCTTGCTGGTGGATGCCTTCAACGACATGTTGCGTCAAATCGCGTTGCGGGAAAAAGAGCGCGACGCGGCGGAAATGGAATTACACCAGCACCGCGAACACCTGGAAGAACTGGTTGCCGAACGCACCTCGGAACTGGAATCCTTTTGCTATTCCGTATCGCATGATTTGCGCACG
>JAJDNG010000143.1 GCA_022340845.1 Gammaproteobacteria bacterium
GTCAACGAACTGGTGCACAATATTATCACCTACCAGACCGACCGGTTTTGCAAACGCTTTTGCCGTGAAAACCAGTATTACTATTGCTGTACCTTACCCAAGCCCTGGGGATCGTCACCCAAAGAGGCGCCGCTGTGCGAATGGGGCAACGCCAGTTATGCCTGGATGTTGGATGATTTAACCAATGCCAACCGCTTGCGTCAGTACGAAGGCAAACACGGTGCCCGCTTAAACGATTATGTTTACCGCATCGCCAACTCGCTGCCGTTTTACGAACGCTGGAAAGACTGGCGTTTCGGCCGCAAAGTCCACGTGCCCACTTATATTCAGGATTTGGGGCCGGATGCCGGCAAGGTGTTTCTCGGTCTGCGCAGCCACGAGGCCGTTGCCAATATCGCGCAACGCCTGGGCAAATCCCTGGCGGACACCGAAGACTTGTGCCAGCGCATTATCATGATCCTGACCCAACGCAATCGGCTGCATTTATTGGATCCGCCGAACACGGTTTCGCTCAGCACCCTCAACCAGAATGATGAACAAGGCAGTGGTGAAGCCGATGTGCCCTATTTCGACCTGGCGCCCGAACAACAGGAAATCCATGCCCAACTGTGGCGGGTATGGAAAAAACTCACGGCGGTTGAACAGTTTGTGCTGGAAGCCATGCTCATCGACGAACTGGACGCCAACGAGGTATTAGCCGCGTTGATTAAGCTGGACATTTCCCTCGCCGAGGGAGTGCCCGCCGAACAGAGCAACCGCCAGCAATTGTATTATTTCCGGCGCAAAGCCCTGGCCAAACTCGCGCAATTAATGGAAGAGGAATAACTACCCGAATGATGCCATCCAGCATTTTTTGTTCAAATTATGACAAACACCGCGTCTCGTAAAATATAACGACACCGACACCATACGATGACTAAGAAGCGATAATGAACACCATGAAAGATAACCCGACAAGTCACTCAACCGCACATCCAACAAAGGACACATTACTGGCTTATCTGGAGGCTGCGGATCAGGCGGATTTCGCCGCTGTGCGGCTGCACATTGCCAGTTGCGGTGACTGCCGCGTGGCATTACAACGGTTGAACAACTTACAACACACCTTGCAAACCACCGGCCCTTATCAGAATCGACTCCAAGCGGTATCTGCACAGTTGACCTCCGCCCTGGAGCAGCAATCCATCGAGCGATATGTCGACGGCGAATTGCACGGGATGGAGGCCGTATCCGTCAAACAGATGCTGAACGCCGATCCCACTGCCTTGAAAGCGGCATTACACTATGCTTGTCAAAACACCGCTTGTCACAACACCGCCCACAGCGCCGGTAATGCGCAACGAAACGCTGCGGCGGCTGACGCGCGAAAACCTGCGCCGGCGTCCCGAAGCCGTAATCATCCGTTCATTGAGCAACTGAAAAGACTGTTGGATTTCAGGCCCCCGGTATGGATTAGTGTGCCGGCCACCGCCGCCGCGGTCATCATGATGACACTGGCCATTATGCCGGGCGGAATGCACTCCGCCGCGCCTGGGTTTACTGTCGCCGGTTACCAGGACAAACCGGTGATTCATTTCCAGGGCGCTGATCAACTGCCGGGCATCGGATTTTTCAACAAAGCCCGGCGCAGCACCGAAACGTTTGGGCCGGTGGATATACAATACAATGGCGAACAAACCTTGGCATTGCGCTGGCCGGCGGTGCCCAATGCCACCCACTATCACCTGGCGGTATACTTGATTAGCGAAGGCCGTAAGATTACCGTACAGGAGATGGATCTCGCTGCCAATCAGGCGACAATTGCTAATTTCAATGCGCAAACGGGCAAACGGTATGAGTGGACATTAAACGGCGAGACCGGCGATGCCCGATCCTTTTATACCAGCGGCGGTTTTGTGATAACGAATGATAACGATGGGTCGTAATAAACGACCAAAACAAGGTGGCAATCTTTAAACATTAATTACCTGTACTTTTTATATACTGTTTATCGATATTCTTTATTGTGTATATTTTATTGAATAGCACGACACTCGAAAAAGCATAGTGACAGACACAGACAACACTGAGGCAGTTATGAACAGCAAACCCATCCACCCATGTCTCCCCATGATCATCCGCGTATTCTGGATATCACTGACAATCCTCTGCGGTAGCCAAAGCGTGCTGGCCCAATCCAGAGGCATCGCCGTGGAGCCCGTATCACAAACGGCGGTTACCCCCGCCATCAAGGGCGCCTACCGGGCATTAATCATTGGCAATAATGACTATCGCGACCGCCAGGGCAAATGGTCTCCCCTGAAAACCGCCGTCTCCGATGCCAAAGGCGTGGCTGACCTGCTGCAGAACCACTACGGATTTACTGATGTGCAAACCTTGGAAAACGCCAACCGTCGTGACGTATTGCTCGCTTTGCAGGATTTATCCCGCCGGGTCGCGGCCAATGACAACGTATTGTTGTACTATGCCGGCCACGGATATCTTGACATAGAAACCAATCGAGGTTTCTGGGTGCCTGTTGACGCCGTAGGCACCGATCACACCACGTTTTTGCGCAACTCCACCATTCGCGATGAAATGAGCGTGATCGCTTCGCGGGCCAAACACACCTTATTGGTTTCCGATTCCTGTTTTAGCGGAACATTGTTGCGCCGCGGAAGCCGGGGTCTGCCGCCTGCGAGCAACACGGACTTGTACTACCAAAAAGTAGCCAACAAAAAGAGCGTGCAAATCATCACCGCCGGCGGCATGGAATACGTCGATGATGACTACCAGGATTCCGGGCACTCTCCGTTTACGTACTTTTTGATCAATGAATTAAAACACAATGACAAGCTGTTGTTGACGGCCAGTGAATTGTCCACCAATGTGGAAAAAGCGGTGGCCAATAATGTGGATCAAGTACCGGAAAGCGGTGTACTGCAAGGCGCCGGCGATGAAATGGGCGAGTTTATTTTTATTAAAGTGGATGTGCACGTAAAAGGCGTATCCAAAGACAAGGTGAAGGTCAAGGTCAATGTCATTCCGGAAGAACGCAGCGACGCCGTGAGCACTGAACCGGTGGCGCCGCAAGAGCAACAGCCGGCGGGAAAATCCGGAGAGAAACGCTACGTTATGCCGGTGCCGACTCTATAATTGGATGTGTTAACTATTTAACAATCAAAATGTGGTGTTACTATGTTAGTTAAAACTATGCTAGTTAAAAAAACGTTTATTAACAAAATCAATGCTAATCATGTTATAGCAGGTTGTTTATTATTGGCGGCCAGCGCTGTGGCTCCTGCGGCGCACGCGCAACACAGTTTGGGACTGGGGGTAAAACTGTTAGGCTCGAACTGGAAAGGGGAAAACGTGGAATCGGGTAACGACTTCGAATCCACTAGTGGCGCCCAACTGGGTTTCAACCTGGTGTATCAATACAACCGGTTTTACACGGGATTCAATTTCCAGGGCGGTGATTACAAGTTCAAAGACGACGCCCCGGATCAAATCTCCAAAAACGATGATGTTTACACCACCACCTCATTGCAACCCGGAGAAGATGCCAAAATCAACCGCGGTGAAGCCGATATCCTGGTGGGCTATTATTTCTGGCCCAAAGTTTCATTGTTTCTGGATTTAAAATCCATCACCAACGAATGGAAAGACGGGGACCCCGATACCGAAAATTACGCCACTCAGTTCGTGGGTTTAGGGCTGGGGGTTTCCGGGTTTATTCCGTTAAACGACCAGTGGATGTTATTCGGATCCTTCGGGTTGGTGCCAAGTGGAAAAGTCAGGCAAACCAAAGGCGGGGATAATGACGACATTGGCGACGGCAACAGTGGTGCGCTGGAGTTCGGCGGTATCTTCCATTTTAACCGCAGCAACCGCCTGAACTTTGGCTTGAAATCGCAATGGCAAACCTATAAATTTGACGACCCGGCCCGATCGGAGCAAAAACACCAGGTGGGCAGTTTGTTTATCGGTTACAACTATATATTCCAATTCGGCCAACACTAAGCCATTCGCACTCAAGGTGAACCACCGGTTTCCTTCTGCAATCTTCACCCCCATTGCCGTGCTCATTGTGAGCGCGGCAATGGGTTTAATGGCCGTCACGACCCAGGCGGCTAACAACCGGCCCTTCAACTTATCCGTCACCACCCATTTAGGCGATACCCAATCGTTTCTCGAGGGCGATATCGTTTCTTTCTACATCAGTATGGATCAGGATGCCTATTTAACCATTCTCTACCAGGATGCCGGCGGACAACTGAGTGTGTTGCTACCCAACTCGTTATACCCGGACAGCTTCTTCCGTGCCGGATTGTTTATCCCCATTCCCAATGAACAAAATCCTTACCAGTTCCGCATCACCGCCCCTTTTGGCAAGGAAACCCTGTGGGTGTTCGCCGCCGACAAACCCATACCCGGTATTACGGCTGAAAGCACGCCCTTTTCTGGTTCTATTCAGTCGGTACGTAGCACATTTAAGAACCTGTGCCGCCAACACCATGCGGCGTGTGAAGAATCCTCGCTTGACATAAAGACCACAGCCACCACGCCCAATCAGTGAAAATCACGACCAAAGAACCCAGTACGCGAAGAAAAAGCAGCCTCTTTACCACACACCCTTCATGACACATCTCTCAGAAATTGTTCCAGAGGAAAATATTGTCCTGGGCAATCCGTGTATTCACCGGCAACCATGCCGTGACCGGTTACATTACGAACCGGAATATCGTATTTAGACATGAGTCGTTTGGTCAGCGCTACCAATGATGCGTATTGTTTAGCCGGTACAGGATTCAAATCCAAATGGCCAATCAAACAAATACCAATGCCCCGGAAATTGCGATCAAAATTCTTTAATGAAACATGCGCGCCCCAGATGTCATACTCCGTACGCCAGTCACTGGCGATCTCTCCCATACCCAGGCCATTTCCGTTGCCGATAATGTAGTGGTAAGCGATCGCGTCGATGGGATCGTGTTTTTGCCGTTCTTTGTGCACTTGCCGCAAAGACTCTACAGTTCCGAAGTCCCCTGCGCTGTGATGGATTATGATGTAGTTCCATCGTCTGCCCCAGTAAAAAGAACCCAGAATGGCGCTCGCGGCAAATAGTGTGGTGCCAATGGCAAATTTTCTGCGATTGATTAAACCCATAAATAAAATTATATCAACGCAGAAGAAATACTGCATTGATTAGCGGACATTCTATTGGCGATACTATAAAAGCAGCGCTGTATTTTCCCTAACTTTGCTTTAAGTCATAAAATTGTAGGCTTCAATTGCGTTTATTTGGTTCCGGGCTGAAAGCCATCATAGCACTCTGGGTAACTATTTTTTTTAGCTTCGGTATTAAGTGTACTTTGCGTAGGTTCCTTTTTTGGCGCTAACTCAAATAGTGCCATTCGACAGCACGTGCAAACAACTATCTTTCCTACGCTCAACCTTTCCTACGCTCAACAGCTGAAAATAGTTAGTGATAGAATCTGAAGTTTCTTAGATTATGGGCAACGCTCAAAAACAAATGCCTCCTGCCCAGTGGATCAAGACCGAGATTGCACACCGCAATAAAACTGAATGAACGCTGAAATGAAGAACATATTCACATCTTTTTCGGGTTTGCTTGGTTTCTTAAATTACCCGCAAATTCGCCGGTATTACTGTAATAGGGCGCAATAAGATCCCGTGCCGGGTTTTGCACATGGATATTCACCGACTTAGAATCCCGGTTGGTGCATATCAACCGGTATGGGAGAAAGTCGGTGCCAAGAAAGTCGGTACCAGAGAACAAACCTCTGAATCGATGCCGACCGAACCGGGGCTGGCCGAGTCTGTGGGCGACCTGGTGGCTAAGCCAGGGGGGAGTACCAAAATATTTCGTTTTAGTTGATAACTCTCAATGGAAGATTGCAATAAATAGTGTATGTTTCGACAAGATTCGCATATTGCGAGTACCCTAACCCTTGCCGGACCCAAGTTTATGTACGCAGGCTTCTATCATCTTAACGCCGACCCTTTTTGCTTAAGCCCTGATCCGCGGTTTCGTTTTTCACATCCGAGTTATAACAAAGCTAAAGCGTACATGTCGTATGCATTGCAGCGGGCCGAGGGGTTCGTAGTGGTTACTGGTGCTCCCGGCACCGGCAAAACCACGCTCATCAAGGAAATGGTCGGGACGTTGAACGACACTAACTTCAATATCGCCCAACTGGTAAGCACCCAATTGAGTGCCACCGACTTGTTGCAATTAATCGCGTATTCGTTTGGCTTTGCTGATGAAGGTTTAGACAAAGCCACCTTGCTTCGGCGTTTACAGTTGCATTTAGTTCAACAACACCATAAGCAGCGCAAGGCCTTGCTCATTGTTGACGAAGCGCAAGATCTCCCACAATCGGCATTGGAAGAACTACGATTGCTTACTAACTTGGATCACAACAACCAGCCGCTACTGCAGGTATTTTTAGTTGGGCAAATGCAGTTGTTCGACCTTTTGCAGTTGGATGTTATGGAACAACTTAGACAACGCATTGTTGCTGCCAGCGAAATAATACCTTTGGCCAAGCCCGAGGTCGAACGTTATGTATTGCATCGATTACGAATCGCAGGCTGGAACCAAGACCCGCGGCTTGACCGCAACCTTTTCCCTCATCTTGACTATTTCAGCAACGGTGTTCCAAGAAAAATAAATCAGGTTATGAGCCGCCTGTTCTTGCACGGTTTTGTGGAAGATAAACACAGTTTAACCGCCGGCGATTTCAGCGAAGTCATCAACGAAATAAAATCCGAACGTGCATCTATGTCTCTGCTTCAATCAAAGGGTAATAACAAGCCCGCCCAACCACTCAATCCTTTATTGGCAAAATTCAGTAACGCTAATCATTGATTTAGCCCGTTGGGGTGAGTTTTGCAAACCCCAACATATCCAGCGCATGCAATACAATGGCTCTTTAAATCGACCATTTTGTTTGTCACTTGCATGGCTTGTTGTGAAATTTATTTCGTGGCGGTTTTTCAGTGATTGTTGAACGTTCGCAATATTAGGCTTCCTATCGTCAAGCCTACTGGCTTAAATGTACTGGAATTACCAATTTTGAACTAAACCCCTGGCAGTCCATATTCCTCATTGCTTTATTAGTAAAAACTGACAACACAATCGTCAATAGTCTATTCATCATGATAACAATTCAGGTTCCAATCAGCAAAATTGCTTAATTGTTTGGATCTTTCATTTTTTGTCATCAACCAGACATCTGTTCTTGCCTGACGAGAAGTACCAAATAAGTGAAAAGCTACTCCTTATTGCAAATTAAATTTTCATAGTTTGTGATTGGGGCCTGCAATCCGATGACAAGATTTTCAAAAATAGTGACAAGATAAGCAATAAAGTCCGTTGGACGCAATTCACCTGTGACCAGAAAGCTTTGAATTGCTGCAAAAGCTCGCGCCCAACGCCGGGAAGCGATCCGGTGAAAAATGGTTTGATTCAAGCTCAGGAAGAAATACCGTGACGGAACAACACGGTGTCAGCGGCGTAAATAAACATGAGAGGAATGGCAAAAGGTGTATGCAGGCGCAAGAGAGATACCGTCCCGTTCACTTTGGTAGCGCGACTCAGCCGCTGGGACGGTCGTCTCCCTGCGGTAGTTGTTGGGGTGGCGACAGTTGTTTGCGGGCTTTGTCGTTGTTGCGTTTATAATATTCACTGGTATAGCCCTTGCGGCGCGCGGGATTCGTCGCGAAAGCAAAATACCCACAGGGCGTATCTCATCCACGGCCTGCTTGAGATAGGCGTAAGCCTTACTGCGAATCTGCACAACGACGGAGCGCTTATCCCGGGCGACTTCCGCTTGCGCCAGGTAAGCGGATAAACGGGGCGAGGCAGCGGCCCCTTCCGCCAATGTAGCCGGATCAAGATTGGTTTTCTTCAGCAGTTGCAGTTGTCGCGAGTTGCGGCCCAGGAGCGCTAGGGTATTCAAGTCCTGAATGATGGTGGCTTGGCTTGTGCGTCTTGCGAGGGGCTTGGCCAACCGGGCGAGAAAATGTTCTTCGTGTGTCATACTATGGGCTCCATGCAAACGATACGCAACATGCCATTCTGTCGCGCCCCACGTAGCGCAATGTAACCACGCG
>JAJDNG010000132.1 GCA_022340845.1 Gammaproteobacteria bacterium
TCCACCCAACGAAAACAGCTGGATCTGGCCAAGATGCAAAACATCGCCACAGAAATCAAACAACTGCAGGCTACTCAAAGCACACCGGTACAATTTAGCTCCGGTCAGTCTTTGCTGGGCGTCATAGACCGCAGCGCAAAAACCAAGCAGTTGGGTGACTCCGTAAAACGCGTGCAACCTGATGGAACTTCCAAGGCCAGGGTGTGGCTGGAGAATGCCAAATTTGATGTGGTCATTGGTTGGCTGGAAGAGTTGGAAAGCCGTTATGGTGTCAGTGTGGACACCATCACTTTGGAAAAACAGGAATTAGAAGGGCTGGTGGACGCCAGAATCAGTTTCTATGTGATGTCAGAATCAGAAGGTTGATTGCAACTTTTAATTAAAACAACGATGAATATTACGTAATAAAAATATTATCAACATGGTGCGCTATATAATAATTGGTTTGGTGTTTTATTTGGGGTTTTTGCTGGTCAATTTGCCTGCCAACGTCGTCTATGGTTATTGGAAACAATCCATGGGTGAGGAAGTGCCGGTGATTCTCGATGGCTTGAACGGTAGTGTGTGGTCCGGCTCAGCGGCACAAGCCAGTATTGCCGGTCAGCCATTGGAAAAATTGAAATGGCAATTCAAACCGATGCATTTATTGTTGGGCAATACCGAGGTGGCACTGGATTTTTCCATGCAAGAAGGCTATGGCAAAGGTAATGTTGGCTACAACGTATTGGGAAGTTTTTATGCCGATAATGTTGAAGCGTGGTTGCCAATGGGGCTGGTTCTACCGATGTTTGATCTCGGATCGCTTAAAGCAGGCGGCGCCTTGGCGGTGAACTTGAGCGAGCTGAAAGTCAAAAACCATACTGTCGCCACTGCCTTGGGCAGTCTGGCGTGGCAGGATGCGGAGATCACCATCTTAAAACCCATGCCTTTGGGAAGCCTGAAAGTGGAATTGGAACCTACCGATGACGGCATCAAAGGTGTGATTTCCGATATGGGCGGTCCATTGCAGGCAGAAGGATTATTGACGGTGGATCAGGAAGGCAAATACGATCTCAGCGCGGAAATCGAGGTACGTGATCCGCAACAAAGGGATCTGGCCAATGCCATTCGCTCGCTGGGCCGCCAGGACAGAACCGGTAAAGTGAAAATTCAACAGGCCGGAAATCTGGCCAGCATAGGCTTATAACGTCAGTTTTTGACGTTTTTCCCATAAACAGTCACCATCAAGAAAGACACACAAGAAAGGTACATGCGGGGTATTGTCCCGCGATCGGTTAAGCTTTATTTCTCATCGCCGCGGGTTGTCCATTGATACACTCCCATCAATCGCGGTCCCCATGGTCTTCGGCTTCGTGTCCTCCCTTTTGATCTGCTTCTAGCGCAAGGCTTTGAGTTCAGGCAGGTCGCTGTCATAGCGCTAAAATGCTAATATAAGCCATCTTCGGAATCTGACTTATTGTGCAACTATGTGGAGTAATTATGGCCTTTCAAAAAATTAAAATTCCCGCCCAGGGAGATAAAATCAGCGTCAATTCGGACTATTCGCTGAACATTCCCGACAATCCCATTATTCCATTCATCGAAGGCGACGGTATCGGAGTTGATGTGACGCCGGCCATGCGCAAAGTTGTCGATGCCGCCGTACAAAAAGCTTACGGTGAGTCGCGGGCTATTGCGTGGATGGAAGTGTACGCCGGGGAAAAAGCAGTGAAAACCTACGGCAACGACACCTGGTTGCCCGATGAAACCCTGGAAGCGGTGCGAGACTATGTGGTGTCCATTAAAGGGCCTTTGACCACGCCGGTGGGCGGAGGCATGCGTTCCCTCAATGTCGCCTTACGTCAATTGTTAGACTTGTATGTATGTTTGCGGCCGGTGAGATATTTCGAGGGCACCCCCAGCCCGCTCAAAGAACCCGAAAAGACCGACATGGTGATTTTCAGGGAAAATTCCGAAGACATTTACGCCGGCATCGAGTGGGCCGCCGATACCCCCGAAGTGAAAAAATTGATTGACTTTCTACAATCCGAAATGGGCGTGAGTAAAATCCGATTTCCGGAATCCTCCGGCATCGGCATCAAACCCGTATCCCGGGAAGGCACCGAACGCCTGGTGCGAAAAGCCATTCAATACGCCATAGACAACGACCGGGAATCGCTCACCCTGGTGCACAAAGGCAACATCATGAAATTCACCGAGGGGGCGTTTAAAAACTGGGGCTATGAGTTGGCGAAACGGGAATTTGGCGCTCAAGAAATTGACGGTGGACCCTGGTGCGGAGTTAAAAATCCGAAAACCGGCAAAGAAATTGTGATTAAAGATGTGATTGCCGACGCTTTCTTGCAGCAAATCCTGCTGCGCCCTGCGGAATACAGTGTCATTGCCACCATGAATTTAAATGGTGACTATATTTCTGACGCATTGGCGGCCCAAGTCGGTGGTATCGGTATCGCTCCGGGCGCCAATTTATCGGACACAGTGGCGATGTTTGAAGCCACCCACGGCACGGCACCCAAATACGCCGGTCAGGATAAGGTGAATCCGGGTTCATTAATTCTTTCCGCCGAAATGATGTTGCGCCATATGGGTTGGACAGAGGCTGCGGATTTGATCATAACCGGAATGTCGGGTGCAATATCTGCAAAAACAGTGACTTACGATTTAGAACGGTTAATGCCGGGGGCGGCGTTGGTGAGTTGCTCCGGATTTGCAGACGCCATGATCCAGCAAATGTGATCCTTGCAAGTAACCCCGGCGATGTTAACTTAATGCACTTCTCGTACGTATGACTGTCAAAATGAATTGTTCAGGTAAGTGTTTGTTTTTAAGCGTTAATATTGCTGGTTATTGCAATGGGTTCCGGGCGTCGGTGAGTGGTAAAATGACTTCTTTATAGGGATTTTTATAAAGTATTCACGGGCGGCCTTGTCATGGCAAATTTTGTGTATCATATTTATTTGTGAGACGGTGAACTTACAATGGCAATAGCATTGACGAACACTATCACCATGAGTGCGGATGATAAAACGCACAAGGATGACGGTTTGGTCGTTCAGGAATCACGGCCAAAATTAAAACCGCCGCCGATGTATCAAGTTTTATTATTAAATGACGATTTTACTCCTATGGAATTCGTTGTGCATGTATTGGAGAAGTTCTTTCGTATGGACCGGGAAAAAGCCACCCGCATCATGTTACATGTACATACGCAAGGTAAAGGATTGTGTGGTGTTTTTGTGAAGGAAATCGCAGAAACAAAAGTAGCGCAAGTGAATGACTATGCTAGAAGTCATAATCATCCCTTGTTATGTACCATGGAAGTGGTATAGCAGTTTGAACAACCCACACGCATTATTAACCAAGTATTGTTACGGCAGTCGAAACGAGAGGTAAATCAGGTATGTTAAGCGAGGAACTTGAAATCACGCTTAACCGCGCGTTTAAACAAGCGCGCGAAAAACGGCATGAATTTATGACCGTTGAGCATTTATTATTGGCACTTCTGGATAATCCAACCAGCAATAGTGCCTTAAAAGCGTGTGGCGCGGATTTGCAACAACTCCAAACTGAACTCAGTCGCTTTTTGGACGAAACTACTCCTACCATACCGGAGAATGAAGAACGTGAGATTGAACCCACGTTGGGATTTCAACGAGTATTGCAGCGCGCGGTTTTCCAGGTCCAATCCTCCGGGAAAAAAGAGGTTACGGGGGCAAACGTTTTGGTGGCGATTTTCAGCGAACAAGAGTCCCAAGCGGTCTATTTGCTGAGTAAGCAGGATATTGCCCGATTGGATGTGGTGAATTACATTTCCCACGGTATTTCCAAAGTAGATGATGGCAGCGATGCGGATCCCATTTCCTCCAGCGAGGAAGATACTGAATCCGAAAATCAGGCTAAATCCGCGCTGGAAAGCTACGCCACCAATCTGAATCAGATGGCGATGAAAGGTAAAATTGATCCTCTCATCGGGCGTAAAGACGAAATCGACCGCACGTTACAAGTGCTGTGCCGACGCCGTAAAAACAACCCCTTGTTCGTCGGCGAAGCGGGTGTCGGCAAAACCGCTTTAGCGGAAGGCCTGGCCAAACGTATCGTTGACGGTGAAGTGCCCGAGATCATCTCCGATGCGGTGATTTATTCTTTGGATCTGGGTTCGTTGTTGGCGGGCACCAAATACCGCGGCGATTTTGAAAAACGCTTGAAGGCGGTTCTGACGCAGTTAAAGAAACAGCCTAATTCCATCCTGTTTATCGATGAAATCCATACCATTATCGGCGCAGGTGCGGCCTCCGGCGGCGCTATGGATGCGTCCAATCTGATCAAACCGGTATTGGCTTCCGGAGACTTGAAATGCATCGGTTCCACCACGTATCAGGAATACCGCGGCATTTTTGAAAAAGACAGAGCCTTGGCGCGACGCTTTCAAAAAATTGACGTGCCGGAACCCAGCGTGGAAGAAGCCATTCAAATACTTGACGGGTTGCGCAGTCGTTTCGAAGAACATCACGACGTTAAGTTTACCCGCCAGGCATTGCGCAGCGCTGTGGAGCTGGCCGAACGTTATATCAATGAACGGCATTTGCCGGACAAGGCCATTGACGTTATCGACGAAGCCGGTGCTACCCAACGTTTGTTGCCGGTATCCAAACGCAAAAAAACCATCGGTGCCAAAGACATTGAAGCGGTAGTGGCTAAAATCGCCCGTATTCCGCCCAAACAAGTGTCCAGTTCAGACATCGAAGGCTTGCGCAATCTGGAGCGTGACTTGAAACTGGTGGTTTACGGCCAGGATGAAGCGATCTCCACCTTGTCATCGGCGATTAAAATGTCGCGGGCCGGCTTGGGCGTGGATCAAAAGCCCATAGGCAGTTTCCTGTTCGCAGGGCCCACCGGCGTTGGTAAAACCGAAGTGACCCGCCAGCTGGCTAAAATAATGGGCATAGAGTTGTTGCGTTTCGATATGTCTGAATACATGGAGCGCCATACGGTATCCCGATTGATCGGCGCGCCTCCAGGCTATGTGGGTTTTGATCAAGGTGGCCTGTTAACCGAACAAATCAATAAACACCCTCATGCGGTGGTGTTGTTGGATGAAATCGAAAAAGCCCATCCGGATGTGTTCAATTTGTTGTTGCAAGTGATGGATCACGGCACATTGACGGATACCAATGGCCGCAAAGCGGATTTCCGCAACGTGATTCTGATCATGACCACCAACGCCGGAGCGGAAATGATGGCCAGGCCGTCCATTGGATTTACCCATCAGGATCACTCCACGGATGCTATGGAGACGATCAAGAAAACCTTTACCCCGGAGTTCCGTAACCGTCTGGATACCATTGTGCAATTCAAGAGTCTGGATCCCACCACTATTTTCCATGTGGTTGACAAGTTCCTGTATGAACTGGAAAGTCAACTGGCGGAGAAAAAAGTGGTTATGAATGTGGATGAAGCCGCCAGACAATGGCTGGCTGAACATGGCTATGATGAAAAGATGGGAGCGCGGCCGATGGCGCGGGTTATTAAGGAGAACATTAAAAAACCATTGGCGGAGGAATTACTATTCGGTCAGTTGTCCCACGGTGGTGATGTGGAAGTGACGGTGGAAGACGGCAAGATTAAATTCGAGTTCGAAAATATTCCGGAAATCGTCAGGCCCTGACAGTGAGTCAGTCTGTGCAGATAGTTGTATCTATCGGTGTGTGGGTCGTGAATGCAGGTCGTAATCGCGTGCGGATTAGCGTGCGCGATATACGATTCGCCCTTTAGTTAAATCGTAGGGTGTCAATTGCACGGTGACTTTGTCGCCGGTCAGTATGCGAATGTAGTGTTTGCGCATTTTGCCAGAGATATGAGCAGTGACCACGTGGCCGTTTTCCAATTCCACGCGGAACATCGTATTGGGCAGGGTTTCAACCACCGTGCCTTCCATTTCAATATGTTCTTCTTTTGCCATTAGATTCTTAACTCTTAACTTTTACCTCGTCGCTTTTAACTCGTCGCTTTCACCTAGAAACGAGTACCTGGTAACGAGCCGGACTCTATTTTTACTTCCACTTATTCCACTTATTCCACTTATTTTAGGCGATTTTGCCTTATTTCCTTAGTTTTCGCGCCCGATTATTGAGTGAGCGGAAACGATGCTCAATTTTAATGATTTTAGCCGCGAAAAAACAGGGAGAGACAAAAAAATTAATCCAAAATGTAAGAAGGCGCTGATGTACAGCGCCTTCTTAGTTTGGATCGCGGATAGTATAGCCAGAATCGGGATAAATACCAGCGTTTTTTCCCGCAGTTTATGCGGAATAATATTTTATGACGATTAATGATCTAGCGTTTGGTGGCAAATTCGACTTTGCCGGCCGTTAGTCAAACCGGCAACGGGTGAATTAGACGTGCACGGCTTCTTTCCATGGAGCGTGTGCCCAGCCTACCGACGGTGTTCTCATGTTAGGTGTTAAAATCAATTCCATGCCCAAAAACACTAATATGGAATTAAAATCATAAGGGTCTTCTAACTGCTGTTTAAATGCTTCCAAGTGCCCATAACTCATATACAGGCAGTTAGGGCTGAACCCGTGTTCGCTTTCGAACTCTTTTGCTACTGCATATATAGTGCTTAACATTGGTTCCCCCTTGTGAGGCGCAACGTAAAACCCGAACGGTATTTTGCTCAGACCAAGGTACCAACCGGATTTCCGTCTGGAAACCGGCGTGTTTCTGCTAATTGCTACTACTAAAAGGTGTATCGTCTGGGGTGGGGTTTTCTTGAGGTGGGGAAAAGTAAACGCGTAAACACGAAAACCAGAGGATTCAAAGACATATTATTTCGTTTTTAGAAAATTTACGCCATTGACCGTTAATAAAGGCTTCCAACGGACGGAAGCGGTCCTTGTAGCTCATTTTCTGGCAGTTGGGAATGTAGTACCCCAAATACAACCAGCGCATTTCCAGCCGGCGGGCTTGTTCCACTAACCACAAAATGGCGTAACTGCCGGGGCTGAGTTTTTCTTCGTTGGGATCAAAAAACGTGTACACAGCGGACATTCCCGTGTGCAAATGATCTGCAACGGTAACGCCGATAAGTTGTTGTTGCCTGCGAATCTCATAAAATACAGTGTGGCTCCAGGAACTGGCTAAAAACTTCACATAATCCTGGACGGTAGGATTTTCCATACCGCCCCCGCGGTGACGACTGTTGAGATAAGTCCGGTACAACTGATAATGTTCTTCGTTAAATACCGGGGGGTGGTTGTGCACGCTCAAGTCGGCGTTTTTGTTCATCACCCTTCGTTGATTGCGACTGGGAGAGAAATCGTTGACCGGAATACGCACCGATATGCAGGCATCGCAATTCGGGCAACGGGGAATATACACATACTCGCCGCTGCGTCGAAAACCGTATTCGATTATGCGGCTGTAAATGGACGTGGTCATTGGAACATTGGGGTCGGCAAATACCGTCAGCGCCTGCTTATGAGGCAAATAATTACATTGATGCGGCTCGCTGGCGTAAAACGCCAGGGTATTGGGAATGACTGAGCTGCGGGTATTACTTGTCATTTCTCTCCTCGGACTTATTTGTTCCCAATAATTGTCGTTCCCGATCCGGACGTTTGTTGATCATCGCTCTGCGGAAATTCGTTTTGGAACTGCCATAGGGAGGAGTCCGCCGGCAAATAACACAGGTTTTCCAACATATGAACAAACTGTGCCCGGGGAATCAACTCGGCGCCCAGGCTGATTAGGTGTTCGGATTCCACCTGACAATCGATCATTAAGAATCCCCAGCTTTGCAATTGTTGCACAAAATGCACAAACGCCACCTTGGACGCATCAGTGACTCGGCTGAACATGGATTCGCCGAAAAATACTTTACCAAACGCCAGGCCGTACAAGCCGCCCACTAATTCATGATCCTGCCAGCATTCCACGGAATGGGCATGACCTAACGCATGCATTTTGAGATACGCGGCTTTCATTTCCGGGCTGATCCAGGTGCCTTGTTGTGTTGGCCGGGGGGCGCTGCAGGCATTGATGACTTGGGAAAACGCTTTATCCATGGTGACGACGAATGGGTTTTTGCTCAAGGTTTTGCGCAGGCTGCGTGACACGTGCAACTTGCGGGGGAATAAAACCGCCCGGGGATCCGGTGACCACCATAAAATGGGCTGGTCTTCGTTATACCAGGGAAATATGCCGTGGCGATACGCACTGACGAGACGCTGCGGATTTAACGATCCGCCAATAGCCAGCAGGCCATCGGGCTCGTTCAATGCCAGCGACACGTCCGGAAACCGGTAGGTGGTATCGTTAGGATCAATCCAGAACGGAGCTACGCCTCGCATACTACAGTCCGCTATTCCGCTGTGGGCGGAGTCTCCAAGGGGGTTTTGTACGGTAAGTGCTCCCGCAGACCTTCCATATAATGATGTACTCCCTGTTGTTCACGCTGCAGGAATTCCGCAATTACGCTTCTGAATTGATCGTTTTGTATCCAATGTTGTGAATAAGTAGCCGTAGGCACAAATCCGCGACTGACTTTATGTTCACCCTGGGCGCCGGGTTCAAAATGTTGCAGACCGTGAGCAATACAATAGTCTATGCCCTGGTAATAACAGGCTTCAAAGTGCAAGCTGTGAAAATCCGCATCGCATCCCCAATGCCGGCCGTATAAAGTATGCGTGCCACGTACGCAAAAAGCACTGGCCACATGTTGGTTATTATAGTCAGCAAACACGAACACCACACTCTCCGGCATGGTTTGGCTGATTTGTGCGAAAAATGCCTTAGACAACGTGGCATAACCGCCTAAGCGGTGAAAAGTCGACTGGTAGTGGTGATGAAACTGTTGCAACTGCGCTTCACTCACTTGGTTGCCGTGAAGGATTTTTAGCGTAATCTGCGCATCGGCGACGTGACGTCGCTCGCGTCGGATTTGTTTGCGTTTGCGGGAACTGAGCTGAGCGAGAAATTCCTCAAAATTTTCGTAGTTGTGGTTGTGCCAGTGATATTGGCAACCCGTACGGGTTAATAAGCCTTTGCTCTCGAGGTAGGTTGAATCTTTAGCGTTGGTAAACAGCCAGTGCAGGGAGGAAACTTGCGATGAGTCGGCCAGGCTGAGTGCTCGATCGATTAAGCTGTTGGCAACTTGCGCTTGATCGGCATTAGGCGCGATTAATAATCGCGGCCCGGTGGCCGGGGTATAAGGAATGGCGCTGACCAATTTGGGGTAATACGCTAACCCGGCGCGATGATAAGCGTCCGCCCAGCCCCAGTCGAACACAAACTCACCGTAAGAATTGTCTTTTAAATACAAAGGCATGGCCCCTAATAGTCGACCACCAGTATCTTTGGCGAGGATATGTTGGGGTAGCCAGCCAAATTCTTCTCCCACGCAGCGATGCTGCTCCAAAGCGGCCAGAAACTCATGTCGTAAAAATGGATTGCCATCGCTCGCGAGCTGATTCCACTCGGTGGCATCCACAGAACTGATTTGATCAATAATTGTACAATTCATTGGTTTTATTGAGTTTAGCGTTTTTGTGCCGATACTTTAGTTAAGCTGGGGTGTATGCATGTAAATGTAAACTGATTGCTCGATATTGTGACGTAGGAAAATCATGACAGCAAAGGATTTAGAGTTGGATTTCGGCGATGTGTTGCAATTGCAATTCTTGCCCGAGGAAAAACAAAACCGCCACTATGTTCGCGTGATTGGCTATTGGCCTAACCACAGCATCATGGTGACCACCCCACATGTGAACGGAAAGGTGATACTCGTACGCGAATCCCAACGGGTCGCGGTGCGCAGTATGTCGGGCGTTAACATCATTGCCTTCAATGGGACAGTGTTGCGCAGTTGCGCGCGCCCTTATCCTTATCTGCACATTAGTTATCCCAAGGAACTGCAAACCATGGCCTTGCGCAAGGCGCAACGGGTGACTTTCAGTGGCCTGGCGGAAGTTCGAGAAACCAAACCCGCTAATAATGAAACCCCAGCCCCGGTCTATCAATCCCGTGTGGAAGACATGAGCACCAGCGGTGCGTTGCTCATCTGCGAACATAATATCGGAGCCATAAAAACCCTGATCTCCATCCGCATGAACTTGCAAGTGGCCGGACAGGAAGAGCGTTTTGCCACGGTGGCCATTATCCGAAATGTGAAAGAACGCAACAACGAAGAGGGCAATGTGGAATATTTGTTCGGCGTGGAATTTAAAGTGGCGGACCGCCGCGATGAAATTTTACTGCATGCCTTCGTGAACGAACAACTGGTCAATGGGTAACAGCAAGGTATTAATTTTACCCTGAAGAGCACGAGGGACACGAAGGGAAAACAAATTTGATCATTCTTCGTGTCCCTCGTGCTCTTCGTGGTAAGTATTTTTATTGCCTATTATACTAAGCGAGAACAGACCACATTGCTGGCTTATTTCTTTTCCATGCTTTCCAGATAACGCTCCGCATCCAACGCCGCCATGCAGCCGGTACCCGCAGAGGTAACCGCCTGTCTGTAAATATGATCCGCCACATCGCCGGCGGCGAACACCCCGGGCACGCTAGTGGCAGTGGCGTTGCCTTTTATCCCACTGCTTACCACAATATAGCCGTTACTCATTTCCAGTTGGCCTTCGAAGAGGTCGGTATTGGGTTTGTGCCCGATGGCGATAAACACCCCTTGCACGGCTTTATCCTGAGTGCTGCCGTCTGAGGTGTTTTTCAGTCGCATCCCCGTTACACCGCTGTCATCCCCCAAGACCTCATCCAGAGTGTGGTTCCAGATAATATTGACGTTGCCTTTATTGGCTTTTTCCATGATTTGATCGTTCAAGATGGCTTCGCAACGGAATTTGTCCCGGCGGTGAACCACGGTGACCTCAGAAGCGATGTTGGAAAGATACAGCGCTTCTTCCACGGCCGTGTTGCCGCCGCCGATCACGGCCACCGGCTGGCCCCGATAAAAGAAACCATCGCAAGTTGCGCAGGCGGACACGCCTTTGCCTTTGAATTTGTCTTCCGAGTCCAGGCCGATGTAGCGAGCCGAAGCCCCGGTGGCAATAATTAACGCATCACAGGTATATACACCGCTGTCGCCGGTCAAGGTGTAGGGTTTCTGGCCCAGTTCCGCTTTGTTGATGTGGTCAAAGATGATTTCCGTATTGAAACGCTCGGCGTGTTTGCGCATGCGCTCCATGAGGTCCGGGCCTTGCACCCCCTCGTTGTCACCGGGCCAGTTGTCCACATCGGTGGTGGTGGTGAGCTGGCCGCCTTGTTCCAGGCCGGTAATCAACACCGGATTCAAATTCGCTCGGGCAGCGTATACCGCGGCGGTGTAACCGGCAGGGCCGGAGCCCAAAATCAATAATCGACAGTGTTTGGTTTGACTCATTACAAGCTCCTATTTACAGCGAAAATTACAACGTAATTTACTAAGACTTAATTCACTATATCACTCACGTTTTAGGCTTAACTTTGCTAGCGGAATGGTGCCTGGCCTGGTTTCCATTACGAAGCACAGGTAGAGCACGAAGAAACTCATCGTAAGCTTTTATCCTTCGTGTTCTTCGTGGTAAATAATTTTTTACCTGTGCCGCCGGCCGAGAGGCAAGCCTTGCGGTTATGCTTAAAATCAGATTGCGTTTATACTATCGCGTTAATACTAAGCCAAGTGTAGTGCATGGTAAAGGAGAGACAATGAGAATCGGAGTACCGCGCGAAATAAAAACCCTGGAGGGCCGGGTGGGTTTGGTCCCGGAAGCCGCAGGTGAATTGGTCAAACACGGCCACAATGTATATTTGCAAAGCACCGCGGGTGAGTTGAGTGGATTCAGCGATGAGGACTATCGCCGGGCTGGCGTGGAGATACTGCCCGACGCAGAATCGTTGTACGGCCAAAGTGAAATGATTGTGAAAGTCAAAGAACCCCAAACAGCTGAAATTCCATTGTTGCGTAAAGATCATTTATTGTTTTCCTATTTGCATTTGGCAGCGGCTGAAGATTTGCTGCAGAGTCTATTGGATATTGGTTTAACGGCCGTGGCCTGGGAAACAGTGCAAACCGATGCGGGACTGTTGCCGTTGTTGGCGCCCATGAGCGATATTGCTGGGCGCATCGCCTCGCAGGTCGGTGCCCATTTATTGCATAGCCCGCAAGGGGGCAAAGGGTTGTTATTGGGCGGATTGCCGGCCGCACAGCGTGGCAATGTCGTGGTATTGGGCGCCGGTGTGGTGGGTGGCAATGCGGCATTAATGGCAGCCGCGATGGGTGCCAATGTCACGGTGTTCGATCGCAATCGGGACAAGCTGGCCCGAATGCGCGCCATCGGCGACAACGTCACAGCGTTGTATTCTTATGCTCATGCTATTGCCGATGCCGTGCATCACGCGGATTTGCTGATCGGCGCCATATTGGTCACCGGCGCCAAAACTCCGCATTTGGTCAGCGCCGACATGGTGAAAACCATGCAGGCCGGCAGTGTAATTGTGGATGTGGCCGTCGACCAGGGCGGTTGTGTGGAAACCACCAAACCCACTACCTACGACAATCCGACGTATATGTGGGAAGGTGTGGTGCATTTCGGCGTCACCAACATGCCCGGCGCCGTACCGCGTTCGGCATCACAAGCGTTATCAGCCGCACTGATTCCGTATGTGTTGCGCCTGGCCCAGCCCGATTGGCAGAAAGACCAGGATTTGGTGCGCGGTATTAACGTGCGAGCCGGTAAAATCGTGCATCCCGCACTGCAAAACTTGGAAAAATCCGGTTGAACAGCGATACTTAATCCATTGTCTTAGTTGACAATAATTGAACAGCAGCAGCGACAAACCAAAAATATAATATTTTTCCATATATTACAATAACATAGGGACGTTAATTTGGCTCAAGCGACAGCAAAAGCGAATCATAAAAGATCTACGCCCATTGCCAGCCACATGATAAAAGGCCTGAAAGAAGGAGCGCTGATCGTTTTCGGCGCGGTAGCTTTATACCTGAGTGCCTCACTGATCACTTACAGTCCTTCGGACCCTGCCTGGTCCCACAGCGAAACCGCAAAATCCATTGCCAATGCCGGTGGTATGGCCGGTGCCTGGTTTGCCGATGTGTTTTTATATTTGTTCGGCTATCTGGCGTATTTATTCCCGATTATGGTGGGTTACAGCGGCTGGTTGCTATTTGCCGGGCGCAATAGCGAAGAGCCGTTTGATGGTCGCACAGTGGCGCTGCGGGCGCTGGGTTTTGTGTTGACCTTGGGTGCCGGGACCGGGCTGGCTACCTTGCACTTTGCCAATATTACCCAACTACCGTTAAACGCCGGCGGCATTTTAGGCGATGTTATCGGCCAGGGCCTGGTGAGTGTGTTCAATTTCCTCGGCGGCACCTTGTTATTGTTGGCGTTATTTCTGGCCGGGGTGACCTTGTTCACCAGCTTGTCGTGGATCAAACTCATGGACAGCACCGGACGGTTGACATTGGATTTCTTCGCCTGGTTTGTGTACCAGTTCAGCTTGATGAGGGAGGCGCTGGAGAGCCGCCGTGTTCGCCAGGAGCGCGAAGAAAACGTCAAAGAAGTCACCAGTAAAAAAGCCAAAAAGAAAAAACCCAAAATCGAACCGGTAATGTCCATTATCGAAGAATCGGACCGCGTGGGCAAAGAGCGCCAGGTGTCGTTGTTCGAACCGGAAGACAGTGAATATTTGCCCTCGCTGTCATTGCTGGATGAGGCTGAAGCCCCCAAGAACCAAGTGGCTCATGCCGCGCTGGAAGCCATATCCCGCCAAGTGGAATTGAAGCTGGCGGATTTTGGTATTGAAGTGGAGGTAGTGGCGGTGCATCCCGGACCGGTAGTGACGCGCTTTGAACTGGAACCTGCCCCCGGTATAAAAGTCAGCCAGATCAGCAATCTCGCCAAAGACCTGGCGCGTTCGTTGTCGGCCATCAGCGTGAGGGTGGTGGAAGTGATTCCCGGCAAAACCACCGTGGGCCTGGAAATTCCCAATGAAATCCGTGAAATCGTGCGTCTCAGCGAAGTCATTAAGTCCAAACAATTCGACAAGGCCAAATCCCACTTAACCATCGCCTTAGGTAAAGATATCAGCGGCCAACCGGTGGTGGCCGATCTGGCCAAGATGCCGCATTTGCTGGTGGCCGGCACCACCGGTTCCGGTAAGTCAGTGGGGCTGAACGCCATGGTCATCAGTTTGTTGTACAACGCCACACCGGACGACGTGCGTCTCATAATGATTGATCCCAAAATGCTGGAATTGTCCGTCTACGAAGGGATTCCGCATTTGCTGGCGCCGGTGGTCACGGACATGAAACAAGCGGCCAACGCCTTGCGCTGGTGCGTGGCGGAAATGGATCGGCGTTACACATTAATGGCTCATACCGGAGTCAGAAATCTAAACGGC
Organism: Gammaproteobacteria bacterium; assembly: GCA_022340845.1. Classification (GTDB taxonomy): domain Bacteria; phylum Pseudomonadota; class Gammaproteobacteria; order SZUA-152; family SZUA-152; genus JAJDNG01. The sequence continues at coordinate 14,416 of JAJDNG010000132.1, forward strand.
TATAACCATAAAGTCATCGAAGCCGAGGCAAACGGCGAACCTATCGTCGACCCCACCTACAAGCCCACCGGGTTACTGGAAGAAGAAGACGAAGTCCGTTATTTGGAACCGTTCCCTTATCTGGTCGTCGTCGTGGACGAGCTGGCGGACTTGATGATGGTGGTGGGTAAGAAAATCGAGGAACTGATCGCCCGCCTGGCGCAAAAAGCCCGTGCCGCGGGGATTCACTTGATACTGGCTACCCAGCGGCCTTCGGTGGATGTGTTAACCGGCCTGATTAAAGCTAACATCCCCACCCGAATCGCGTTTCAGGTTTCCGCCAAAGTGGATTCCAGGACTATTTTGGATCAGGGCGGCGCAGAACAACTGTTAGGCCATGGTGACATGCTATATCTGCCGCCCGGTTCCGGCATACCGGTGCGCATACACGGCGCGTTTGTATCCGATGCCGAAGTGCACCGGGTGGTCAAAGACTGGCGCCAGCGGGGCGAGCCGGATTATGTGGAAGATATCCTGCAAGGGCCGTCTTCCTCCGGAGATAGTAGTTTCGCCGGATTCGATGTGGGTGAAGATCAAGTGGATGAGTTATACGATCAGGCGGTGGCGTTTGTCACCGAAACCCGCAAAGCCTCTATATCTGCGGTACAGCGGCGCTTGCGAATCGGATACAATCGTGCCGCCCGTATGGTGGAAGAAATGGAACGCACCGGCGTTGTCAGTCCGCTGCAATCCAACGGTACCCGCGAAGTGCTGGCCGCGGCACCGCCCGCTGAATAACATCGATTCCTGATAACTCTTTTGTAAACCATTACCCGAGTTTTATAAAAATATGCGATACCGATTGCCTGGATTGTTTGCCCTGTTGTTGACCCTGTTATTGAATCTGTTATTGCCGATTACCAGTGTGCACGCTGCCAGTGCCACCGAGCGCTTAATGGATTTTTTTACCAATGTGCAAAGTATGCAGGCGGAGTTTACTCAAACCGTCAGCGCCCAGGGCTTTGCCGACAAAGAGACTTCCTACGGTGTATTCCAGTTACTCCGCCCGGGTAAATTCCGTTGGGATTACGAGCGGCCTTACCAGCAACACATCATTGCCGACGGCAACCAATTGTGGGTCTACGATGTGGACATGGATCAAGTCATCGTCAAGCCGCTGAATCTGGTATTGGGCCAGACCCCTGCGGTGTTGCTAAGCGGCAACGCCTCGCTCACCGACCGGTTTGACATCCAGGATGTGCCCGGTCGCGACGAACAAGGTCTCGCCTGGGTGCAGTTGCGACCCAAAGACAATGAATCCAGCTATGAAAAACTGTTATTGGGTTTTTCCCAGCAGAATATTCGCGCCATGGAATTGGTGGATAATTTCGGCCAGGTGACTTTGCTGGAGTTTTCCCACTTGCAGCGCAATCCGAACATCGACCCCAGCATCTTTCAATTCCAACCTCCACCGGGCGTGGATGTGATTGGTGAGGAAGAGATGGTTCCCTGATGGCTGACGGGCTTGCGTGCCTGTTCTCAGCTTAACGGTGTTATGACTGTGTCTCCCGATTTATTTTCAAACGCTGAGGATATGACCGGCCGGCCGTTGGCCGATCGTATGCGTCCCCGCAACCTGGAAGAATTTTCCGGCCAACAGCATTTGATTGCGCCCGGAAAACCCCTGCGCCAGGCCATAGAAAGCGGCCGGCTGCATTCCATGGTGTTTTGGGGGCCGCCGGGAACCGGCAAAACCACCCTGGCGAAAATGATCGCTAACCAGGCTAATGCCGAGTTTGTCAGTCTGTCCGCGGTACTGGCCGGGGTGAAAGATATTCGCCAGGCGGTGGAGGAGGCCAGGCGGGTGCGGGCAATGTTCGCCAAAGGCACCGTATTGTTTGTGGATGAAGTACACCGTTTTAATAAATCCCAGCAAGATGCATTTTTGCCATTTGTGGAAGACGGCACGGTAATTTTTATCGGCGCCACCACAGAAAATCCCTCGTTCGAACTGAACAATGCTTTATTGTCCCGTTCCCGGGTGTATGTGTTGCGTTCCCTGGATCAGCACGACATCCGAGGAATTATCGATCGAGCATTGCAAGACAAGCAGCGTGGATTGGGTGCGGCTAACCTGGTGATGAGCGAGGCGCACCGGCAACTGCTGGCCCAAAGCGTCGACGGCGATGCCCGGCGGGCGTTGAATTATCTGGAAATCTGCGCCGATTTGGCGGAATCCAATGCCCAGGGGCAAGTGGAAATTACCGAAGCGCTGCTCAAGGAAGTGTTGACCGGCAGTTTGCGCCGTTTCGACAAAGGCGGTGAGGCGTTTTACGATCAAATCTCCGCCTTGCACAAATCGGTGCGTGGCTCGGATCCCGATGCCGCGTTGTACTGGCTGGCGCGCATGCTGGACGGCGGCTGCGACGCGTTATATATCGCCCGTCGTGTGGTCCGCATGGCCTCCGAAGACATCGGCAACGCCGATCCGCGCGGATTGCAGCTGGCGTTGAATGCCTGGGATGTTCAGGAGCGCCTGGGCAGCCCGGAAGGTGAGCTGGCCATTGCCCAGGCGGTGGTGTATCTGGCGTGTGCCTCCAAAAGCAATGCCGTTTACACTGCATTCAACGCTGCCATGCAAGCGGCCAAACACCATGGGTCGCTGCCGGTGCCGTTGCACTTGCGCAATGCGCCGACTCGCTTGATGAAGGAATTGGACTACGGCAAAAACTATCGTTATGCCCATGATGAAAATGAGGCTTATGCCGCTGGGGAGAAATATTTTCCCGATGAAATGCAGGAAACGATATACTATCACCCAGTCAGCCGCGGTTTGGAGCAGAAAATTGCAGAACGGCTGCAGGAATTGCGGCACAAAAGCCGGCAAGCACGGAAGGAAAAAAAATTCGGTAACAACGATACAGGCAAGAACGACAACCAACAACGCTAAGCGAAAAGTCAGACTTATAGTAATGAAGTTGATAAACCATTCATATATTCCAATGAGCAATTCCGTTTCAGTATGCAATATCTCGCTATAGCCGCCGGCGGCGCCCTGGGTGCCTTGTTGAGATTTTTGTCTTCCACCGGTATGCACCGGTTATTGGGGCAATCGTTTCCCTATGGCACACTGTTTGTGAATGTCGTGGGTTCATTATTGATGGGTTTTCTCTACATATTATTGACCAGCCGCATGGAATTACCGGCCCCGTGGCGGGCATTTTTTTTAGTGGGATTATTGGGTGCATTTACGACGTTTTCCACTTTTTCAATGGATACTTTGCAATTGCTGGAAAAAGGCCTTTGGATACGGGCCGTGCTCAATGTGGGCAGTAATGTTGTCCTGTGTTTAGCGGCCGCCTGGGCCGGCGTGCTGGTTGGGAGGCTTCAATGAAGACGGTTGAGGTCACCATGGTTCGGGTTTATCTCACCGAAACCAACGCGCACTTGAAAACCCTCATTAAACGCCTTAATGATTGGGGTAAGGTCAGAGGCGTGACGGTGTTCCGGGGTATCGCCGGCTTTGGTCAATCCGGTAAAATTCATTCGTCACAGTTAATGTCCATAGCGGACGATGATGATTTACCCTTGGTGCTGGAGTTTTTTGATGATCCGCCCAAAGCAGCTGCCATGATTGATTGGATAAACAATATAGTAGGCCCTGGGCATGTGGTCACATGGGACGCCAAGTTGTCAGTTGATTGACAGTGCTCAATCTGATCTGCGCCTGATTCAGCGAAGTGTAAACCACGTAATTCGTAAGCTACTCAACTTGAAAAAAAGAGGAACTGTTCACCTGCCGAACCGTTCACACTCACAACTGTTAATAGCAATAAAAAGATCCGCACTATGTTAGATCCAAAATTATTTCGTACCGATTTAGAAGCTACTTTAAAGCAACTGGCAAGACGGGGTTTTACCTTGGATGCCCAGCGTTTTGAAGCGCTGGAAAACGAGCGCAAAGACATTCAAGTTCAGACACAGGACTTGCAGAACGAACGTAACACACGCTCCAAAGCCATCGGCAAGGCCAAAGCTCAGGGTGAGGACATTCAGCCCTTGCTGTCCGCCGTAGCGAATTTGGGCGACAAACTGAAAGCCGCCGAAGAGCGCTTGGCCACTATCCAGGATGAGTTGAATGACATTTTGTTGGGTGTGCCCAATATCCCTCACGAGTCGGTTCCCGACGGCCAGCGCGAAGAAGATAATATCGAGGTGCGCAAATGGGGAGAACCCGGCGATTTTTCCTTTGAGCCCAAAGACCATGTGGATGTGGGGGAGGCCAGCGGTTACATGAGTTTCGAACTGGCGGCCAAAATCTCCGGCAGCCGATTTAATGTGTTAACCGGACCCATGGCCAGGCTGCACCGGGCTCTTGCCCAGTTTATGCTCGATCTGCACACCCTGGAACACGGCTATACGGAAACCTACGTACCGTATCTTGTAAACGCCGACAGCCTACAGGGCACCGGCCAACTGCCCAAGTTTGAAGAAGACTTGTTCAAAGTCATCAGCGAGCCGCCTTATTATTTGATTCCCACCGCGGAAGTGCCGGTCACCAACATCGTGCGTGACAGCATTCAAGAGGCACTGCCTCTGAAGTTCGTCTGCCATACTCCCTGTTTTCGCAGCGAAGCCGGTTCTTACGGTAAAGACACCCGGGGCATGATACGTCAGCATCAATTCGATAAGGTGGAACTGGTGCAAATCGTCAAACCAGAAGACTCGTATACTGCGTTGGAGGAATTAACGTCGCACGCCGAAAAAGTCCTGCAATTGTTGGAGTTACCTTACCGGGTAATGGCCTTGTGTGCGGGAGACATGGGATTTTCCGCGGCCAAGACTTATGACTTGGAAGTGTGGCTGCCCGGACAACAGCGTTACCGCGAAATTTCGTCGTGCAGTAATTTTGAAGCGTTCCAGGCACGGCGCATGAAAGCACGGTACCGTGACCCGGAAACCGGCAAGCCGCAATTGGTGAATACCTTAAACGGTTCCGGCCTGGCGATCGGCCGCACTTTGGTGGCCGTGTTGGAAAATTATCAGCAACAAGACGGTAATGTACGCATTCCCGAAAAACTGCAAGCGTACATGGGCGGGCAAGAGTTGTTGTTTTAGTATGGTTTAGATGACAAGGTAAATAGCGATGCAATACTTCCC
>JAJDNG010000149.1 GCA_022340845.1 Gammaproteobacteria bacterium
AACATTGCCCTGGGTAACTTTGTCTTGAATATCATTGCCGCTTGAATCAGCGCCTTGAGCGCTAGCGGCTTTGGTGGTGGATTCATTCATCCGCGCTATCCTGCTCTCTTTCGCCGCCTAACAAATTTGCGGCCAGCGAAGCCAGGCGTCTTTCCACCGTGGCATCAATGCTGGATGAGTCCGTCAACACCTTGCAATCTCCGCGGCTCAGTATCGGGTCTTCCATAAAACGCCAATGACTTTCCGGTTCGGATGTGGCGAGTTTTGTTTTCACCAGTTCCAAATCTTCTGGATGCAAGTACACGTAGGTTTTTTTGGTCGCACTGGGTAATGCTAATACGGCTTCGCGTACAATCGCCACAATTTGTCCCGGATCGGTTTTGATTTCCCGACGAACAAGTTGCCTGGCAATGGCAATAGCCAATTCAGTCAATTGTTGTTCGACTTCCGCATCCAATTGCGCAAACGGTTCGCTCAGTTGCGCCAAGGCGGTTTTAAACAACTGGATTTGCTGTTCAAGTTCCGCGCTGGCTTTCGCCAGGCCTTCCTTATAACCTTTGCTCAAACCTTCATCGAAAGCTTCTTTGTAAGCTTGCTTTTGAATATTTTCTATGGCTTCGGCCGTAACCGGGCCGAACGTAACCGGCCCGTCAGCGCCTCCAGCCGTTTGCTCAACAACCGGACATTGCCAGCGCTGAATAGCGCCGGCTTCATCTGCGGATATGATTTTTTTTTTAGATATATTCATCGCCACCGCTACCACCTAAGGAAATATCACCGGATTCAGCTAATCTCCTGGCCACGGCCAGGATTTCTTTTTGCGCGGTTTCCACATCGCTTAAACGCACCGGACCTTTGGCTTCCAGGTCATCGCGCAGCATTTCCGAGGCCCGCTTGGACATGTTCTTGAAGATTTTTTCTTTCAATGGCTCGTCGGCGCCTTTCAGTCCGAGCACCAACGAGTCCGAAGAGATTTCACGCAATATGGTTTGTATATCCCGGTCGCTGATTTCGTTCAAGTTATCAAATACAAACATCAAATCCTGGATTTGCTGCCCCAAATCAGCGTCGACTTCCTTGATGTTGTCCATGATTTCCGCTTCAATGGAACTGTCTATAAAATTCAATATGTCAGCGGCGGTTTTGGTGCCACCTACCGAAGAGGATTTGACGTTGGTATTGCCGGAGAACTGTTTTTCCATGATTTCGTTCAGTTCCGCCAGTGCCACCGGTTGTATACCGTCTATGGTCGCTATACGCATGAGCACATCCACGCGCACCCTTTCCGGAAAATACGCCAGCACTTCTGCGGCTTGATCCGGTTCCAGGTATGACAGTACAATGGCAATTATTTGCGGATGTTCCAAACGGATTATTTCAGCTACTGCGCGGGGATCCATCCATTTCAGCGTTTCCAATCCTTTGGTATTGGCGCCGCGCAATATGCGTTCGATCATATTACCGGCTTTATCTTCGCCCAGCGCTTGCACCAGTACGCTGCGTACATAGTCATCCGCACCCAAACCAAGACCGGTTTGTTTATCCATGGTGTTGCAGAAATCCGCCAAGACTTCGGAAACCTGATCCTTGGAGACGTTTTTTAATGTCGCCATGGCGGATCCCACTGCCTGCACTTCTTTGGGTTCCATGTGTTTCAACACTTGGGAAGCGGCTGATTCGCCCAAAGTCAACAGCAATATGGCTGCTTTATTCACGCCGCTATTGTTATCAGTGGGCTCCTTACTCATTCCTGAGAAACCCAATTCTTAACGACTTGCGCCACCAGTTTGGGATCTTCAGTCACCGCTTGTTGGGCGATCATCATATTTTTATTTAAGGGAGTCCCCGGACCTTCCAGTTTTCTCTGCCCATCGCCACCACTCAAGCTAATTTGATCGTCCTGCATTTCGGGAAGCGCCGGCATGCTGGGCGCAGACACTGCGGGCACTTTATATAACGGCTCTATCGATTTACTTAAGTTTTTAATCACAGGCCGTAATACACCAAATAAGATTAACAACAACAATATTCCGCCCATAAATTGTTTCGCCACATCCCAGATCCAGGACTGCTCCCATATAGGCTGCGCGGGAAGCTCTTCGGGAATCACCGGATCGGTAAAAGCCTCATTGATAACATTAACGCTATCGCCGCGTTGCAGGCTAAAGCCTATGGCCTTTTTCACTAATTCGGTGATGCGCTCAATCTCCTCGGGGCTACGGCCGTTTCGCACCCGCTCGCCTTCAGCGTTTACCGTCACTTTGTCATCGACGACAACGGCCGCAGACAAGCGACGAACTCTACCCATGGCATAGCGCGTATGACTGACGGTTTTGTCGATTTCAAAGTTACGGGTTTCTTTGCGGCTGCTCCTTGTGGAAGGTGATGTTGCGCCCGCAGCGCCTTCGGCTTTTGCCTGTTCCGGCACATCGGTTGCCGCAGGCGGTTGATTGGACAATGCTCCGGGAATCCCGCCCAGACTTTTACCCGAGGATTGTTCCTCGGCGATCTGTACGCTGACCGGCACCTGGGACTCGGGATTAAACATCTCTTGAGTTTGTTCGTTATAGGTAAAATCGAGGTCCGCGGTAACCTGGGCGCGAACCGCATCGGCTCCCAAAATGGGAATTAAAATATTTTCTATGCGCTCCATATAGTTTTTTTCCAGTCTACGCGCATATTCAAATTGGGTACTGGTCATGGCCATTTCCGAAGTGGTCTGGCCGTTAGTGAGCAAGCGACCGGTTTGATCCACAACAGTGACGTTTTCCACTTCCAGATTGGGCACACTGGAGGAAACCAGATGGGAAACAGCCGCAACCTGACCATCATTTAGATTTCTCCCGGCATACAGACTGATAATCACCGAAGCCCTGGGTTTTTGCCGATTGCGCAGAAACACGGATTGTTTCGGTATGGCCAAATGAATGCGGGCAGACTTGACATTACTCAAACTGGAAATAGTACGAGCCAGTTCTTGTTCCAGAGCTTTTTGGTAAATCAGGTTTTCCTTACTTTCACTGATGCCAAAGGTGTTGTTATCGCTCATCAAATTGGCGTATCCCCCGCCAGTGGTACTTTTTGGCAACCCCTGGGCGGCGAGTTTGATGCGGGCATCGTGGACGTTTTTCGAGGGCACCATAACGGCCCCGGTGGAATCATCCAGTTTGTATTCAATATTCAGTTTTTGCAGTGCATCGAGTATTTCACCCGCTTCCGATTTGTCCAGGTTACCGAACAAAACGGCGTAATTGGGCTCTTGCATCCACAACACCACCCAAAAAGCGATGGCGACACTGGCAGCAAAACCAATGATTAACGCAAGCTGGCGGATGATCGTAACAGCATCGATCCCGCCAGGTTTTACCCTTGTATTTTCAGCGTCGGCGTTAGCCATAAATTGTTATATTATCGGTGAAAAAGACACACTGCTTATACCTGCATGGACATGACTTCGCGGTAAGCTTCCATTAATTTGTTTCTAACTTGTAATACGGATTGAAAGGCCACCGCGGACTTTTGCTTGGCGATCATTACCTCTGCCAGGCTTACTCCGGGGTCGCCTAACTCAAACGCTTTTGATAAGTCACCGGAGGACTGTTGTAACTCATTGACCTTATCTATACTTTGCTTAAGCAAAGCGGAGAAATTCGCACCATTGGCTTCGCCATTTTGTTGATCATTTAGAGGCTGAACGCCGGTTAATTTGTTTTGTGCCATCGCGGCATTTGCGCGCAATTGCATTAGCATATTTTCAGTATTGATCTCTTTCATTTCCAGCTCCCTAATTCCAAACGTTCCAACACGGGCGGTTCATGCATTACGAATGAGTTATTAATATCCGATCGCACCATAGCGATCGGGAATATTAATGCCTTTCTCCCGCATCCTCGCTAATTTATAGCGCAAGGTTCTTTGGCTGATCCCCAGCTTTTCGGCAACCGCTTTCCGATTGCCCATTTCTTCACGCAAAGTCTGGAGGATTTTTTTATGCTCATGATTTTGTACTTCTTCACCGAGGCTGCCGTTATCCACAACAGCTACGGTTTCATACTTCTGCGGCTCGGCAGCCTGGTAGTCCAGTTGTTCGAAATGCAAATCCAGGTCGCTGATTTGTTCGCCTTGTCGTAGAATAAGCGCCCTTTGGATGACGTTGTCCAGTTCGCGCACATTGCCTGGCCAGCAGTGGTCCATGAGCTTTTGCTGCGCGGCGTCGCTGAAAGTCGGCACCGGCAATGCGTTGGCATTGGTTGAGGAGTAGTGTTTGTCCAACAGCTTTTCCGCAATCGCAAGTATGTCCTTCGGTCGCTCACGCAATGCTGGTACCTGTAAGGGAAAGACATTCAAGCGATAAAACAAATCCTCACGAAAGTTGCCTCGGCTGACTTCTTCTTTCATATTCCGGTTTGACGTGGCTAATACTCGCACGTCAAGCTGAATCAAATTGTGACCGCCAAGACGCTCGACTTCTTTTTCCTGTAGCACGCGCAATAGTTTGGCCTGCAGACCCAAATCCATTTCGGAAATTTCATCCAATAACAAGGTGCCACCGTCGGCCAGTTCGAACTTGCCGGGACAGGCTTTGTACGCACCGGTAAACGCGCCTTTTTCGTAGCCAAACAATGTCGCTTCCAGCATATTGTCGGGAATGGCGGCGCAATTGATGGCGATAAACGGTTTGTCTACCCGGTTGGACTGCTGGTGAATGTAGCGCGCCAACACTTCTTTGCCGCAACCGCTTTCACCATTGATCATCACTGTGGCATCACTAACCGCCACTCGGCGGGCGACTTCGGCCAGTCGTTGGGTTACTTCATCGGCCGCGATAAACGCATGACTGCCGGCATCCGCGCTGTCAGTACTGACGTATTGACTGACAGTGTTCACCAATACCTCGGCTTCAAACGGCTTGGTGAGATAATCCAGAGCACCATCTCTTATGGCTTCCACCGCTTTTTGAATGGTCCCATAGGCGGTCATCACCAGCACCGGTATGTCAGGCCAGCGCTTTTTGATTTGTCTTAGCAACGCATGGCCATCCATTTTCGGCATTTGAATATCGGTTATCACCATGGAGAAACTTCGGTCATCCTGAGCCTGTTTATCCAACAAATCCAAAGCCATTATGCCGTCCTGAGCCAATAACACTTTATAGCCGGCAATCGTCAGTGTATCTCCAAGAGCTTCGCGCAAATCCAAGTCATCTTCCACAACTAAAATGTTAGGCTCTGTCATGTGCTTCCTCTATGCAACTGGGTTTGTAATAGTGGGTAAACGCATGATAAACGCGCAGCCCTTTCCTGGTTTGGATTCCAACCACACTTCTCCGCGGTGCGCCCGGGCGATGGCTCTGACCACAGCCAACCCCAACCCTGTCCCGTTGGAGCGGGTGGTGAAAAACGGATCGAATATTTTTTCCTGGATATCTTCCGGCACACCGGCACCGTTGTCTTGTACTTTGATGTCTACCGTATTCAATCCCAACGAATAGACACAGATTTTGACTCGCCCGTCGGGGCCGTTGGTTTCATTGGCAGCTTCGATCGCATTGTTGACTAAATTCATTAAAGCACTTTGCAATACATGCGGATTGCCAATGACCGATACATCATCAGTGTCATTGACGATTTGCCAGCTGTGCGTTCCATGTTTGGCGTGCGCTTGCAAAGCAGATTCTAATGCACCTAACAAAGAATCGATGCTGAAGGGCTCTTCTCCTGTATAACCGCTGCGGGAGAACAACAACATGTCATTGACCAGGTTTTCCAGTTGGCGAATGTTGACCAGCAGTTTATCCACTACGTCATTACGTTTGCTTTCCGGAAGTCGATGATTGCGAATATGCGATACACTCAAAACCGCTGCCGACAAAGGCGTGCGGATTTGGTGAGCCAAACTGGCGGCCATCTCACCCAGCGCAGCCAGCCGCTTTTGCTGGCTCAGGCGATCTTGCAAACTGCGAGTTTCAGTGACATCGGTCAGCAACAATACTTGACCTGGCTCGTCGCCCAGTGGACATGTGGAAACGCCTACGCGCCGTCCGTCCCACAATGACACTTCGTAACCGTCATCGTCCTGTGGCGCAAAACAACGCTTAACCACATCAATCCATAACTCGCCACGCAAAGGCTGACCCAGCAAGGCTTCGGACGCCTGGTTGCATTCCTGCACCCGTCCGCTGGGATCAAGCACTAAGACGCCCGCGGGTAAGACTTTTAATACGGTGGATAAAAGTCTTGCCCGATTCTCGGTTTCAATTTGGGGTCCCGCCTCGCGTTGGTTTTGCAGCACATGGGACTGCAATTCGTTTACGCGATCCTCGAGACTATGGTACGTAGTCTCTAAAGACTGGCTGAGCTCATTGAAGGTTTGGAAAGACTCTTCTAATCCTCTGATTCGACTAGAAGTAACAACACCCATACGGCTAATGCTCCTTTTAATGCTCTACCCGTTGAAAGACCGACTTTCTTTCTTGATCCAGAAATAAGATTGGCCAAGAAACGAGCTATATTTGAGCAATATCTGTGCCTAGGGGTTTGTTTGTTTTAATTCATGAAGTTAGATGTTGTTAATGGGTTGGTTTTTATTAAGCGTCAAACTTCTGTCATGGATTCGGAGCGCTGTAATCCGTATTTACGTAGCTTTTCCACCAAAGTGGTTCGGCGCATGTTAAGACGCTTAGCCGCATGCGCAACCACGCCACCGGCTTCGTCCAGAGCTTGTTTGATTAAAGAACATTCCAGGTTGCTGATGTGTTCTTTCAAGTCAATGCCGTCGCGAGGTAGACGCGTGGATACTATGGGCTCCATGGGCGCCAGATGGGGATCGAATTTGACATTGTCATTTTCACTCGGTTGAGCAATGCCAGCCGGGCGAAATTTTTCTGGAAGGTCTTGAACGTCCACCACACCGTAAGGATGCATAATTACCATGCGTTCAATCACATTGGACAATTCGCGCACGTTGCCAGGCCATTTATATTGGCATAAGGCCATGACCGCTGATGGTGTGAAGCGTACCGATCCACGATTTTCATGCTCCAAACGAGCAATCAATTCGTTGATCAATAACGGGATATCGTCCACACGGGCGTGCAAAGGCGGCATCTCGATGGGAAACACTTGCAAGCGATAATACAAGTCTTCGCGAAATTTACCTTCTTGTATCATTTCCTCTAAATTGCGATGGGTCGCAGCCACAATGCGTACATCGGCGTTGATCAATTTAGTGCCTCCCACGCGTTCAAACGTACGCTCCTGCAACACACGCAATAATTTAACTTGCATAGGCATGGGCATGTCGCCGATTTCGTCCAAAAACAAGGTTCCGCCTTCGGCCATTTCAAAACGCCCTTGGCGGGCGCTGATGGCGCCGGTGAACGCACCTTTTTCGTGACCGAACAATTCGCTTTCCAACAACTCGCCAGGAATCGCACCGCAATTAATCGGCACAAACGGATTGCTTCTGCGCGATGAATGATAATGCAGGTTGCGGGCAACCACTTCCTTGCCCGTTCCGGACTCTCCCAAGATCAATACCGTGGCGTCGGATTTAGCCACTTGCTCTATCAAGCTTCTCACGTGACGAATGGCACGGCTGTTGCCCACCATGCTTCTAAATAAGTCGATGTTGAAATTACCACTTTTCTTTTTCTTACTGGAACGGAACATACTGGCACGATGCAGTACGTCAGTAAGTTCGGAATAGGACAGCGGAATATTAACAATACTGAAAGCGCGCTTGACCAGTTGGTTGTCCAGTTGCCGGTCGGACTCCCGCGACATCAATAACAAAATGGGAATCTCGCGGGCATGCTCATTGAAATAGTCGAAGATCTCCTCCAGTTTTTCTTGTGATTCGTAAGTACCGACCAATACCGCATCCAGCTTGTCCGTATCGACGTGTTGTTGATAATCGTCCGTGGTGGCGTGTGTGATTTGGTCATAACCGATAAATTCAAAAATAGCCGAAAGTTGCAAGCGCTGTTGCTCATTGTTTTCAACTAGCAGCAGTGGCATAGACTCGGGCATTCTTTTTACTCCCCTTAGATTTGGTGACAATTGATTGATGACAAATGACTAGTGACGAAAAACAAATTCCGGAAACTTTCTTATAAGTAAATACCAATATTTCAATATGTCAAAATATTGTCGCAAATAATTTTACCCTGGTAACTGGCTGAATTATTAAGTGCTTTGTTTTAACAGCAGTTTTTAAAAAATATTTCGTGTTTTTATTTTTTAAATCGATTGTGAAAAGTATTGGATTTAATATTTCAAACAATAATAAACAACTCACTATTTATTATTTAGAAACGTACTGACGCGATTGATTGTGGGAAAAAGCCTCTTACCGGCAATCCGTGAAATACCGATTTATCCAGCTTCGCGCATTGCCATAAAAGATTGAGGATAAGATGGCTCTTAAAACATTTCTATGTACACGTTATCATTTTCGACAAAAAAATAGCGAGGCGATCATCACCGTGAAACTGCATACCAAGGGCGCTTAAGCAAACGGTTGGCTGTAGCGACCGATGATGCCATGTCTTCACCAGATTTCGCGATCCAGGTGAGAAATGCGGGCTAGTCAAGAGATAAGATGTTTCGACAGTCCTAAATCGATTGATGTCCAATACCAATATCTCCGAGCTTAAACTGTGCTCCCGGTCACATTATTTCTACAAACCACTTCACAAAATCAAAAAAAGTTCGATATAGGATAAGTTGTTAACTTGTAGTAATCGGTTTCGTTGGCCAGATTAGCAGTACCAACGCAGGGATTGCCTTAAAAAATGTAAAGAACTGATTAACCTGAAAGTGCCTACGAAACTCACCGAACAGGGTTAGGCCTGATCGGCTAAATTGTAGGTATTCCGTCATGTCAGTCCCAACATCGACTTCGCTCGTTCTCTTTTCTGCACTCACGATTTTTTCCAGTCAAGTTGCTCTTGCCAGTCTGCCGGCCTGCAGCACCGCACCCGCAGGTCAAGCTTGTTACTTTACCAACGTCTCTGATTTTGAAGGCGGTGTCTTTGACCATGTCAGCTTTGACCCCCTCGATGAAGGCGACACACTTAGTATCGTAGAAAAATTTAATAATATCACCGCGTTCGATATTACCGGCGGTAGCGGCGCCATTCGTCATACCAGCGAACACGCGACGAACTTCCCGGGTGAAGGCACAGAAGGTGGTGCCGTCAGTGGCGAATATCGTATTGATATGGGCTATTTTGCTGCCACCCAAGTAACTCTGAGTTTTAACACGCCGGTAGATGCTGTAGGCGGTTTTTTTGGTGGCGCTCCTGACAAATCCAGCGTCACTGTCTTTCTGGAAGACGGCTCTAGTTTGGCCGTTACATTGAACGAGGCTGGAATCCCATCAGTTCCAGATATAAATGCATCTCCAGAGAGTGAATGCACGGCGATTAATGGCTTTATAGGTATAGATAGTGGAGGTGGATCGAAGATTGTTCAAGTTGTCTTCACAGTCTCCAGAGACGCCGCTTCGCTGGATAGCCTCTTTCTCGGTACCGCTGAAGGTGGGAGCCACGGGCCGGGCGTGGTTCGTTTCCCCGAAACCGTTATCAATCCGAATTGCACTGCGCTTGGATACCCAGCCCCGCCTGTTCTGCCACAAAGCACACCGGTTATTCCAGACACCGACGGTGATGGAATGCCTGATGACTGGGAGCAACAATATGGCCTAAATCCCCTGGATGCAAGTGATGCGAGCATAGATAGCGACGGCGATGGAATCGCTAATCGAACCGAATTTGTTAATGGAACCGATCCCACCTATTTTGATGCTAGCACGCCAAACAAACTCATTGATAATGTCGCAGTGCAAGGTGGATTGCGTTTAATACCACAAAGCGAGCCACCGGTGAATTGTATAGCGAGCACCGAAGGTGCTATGTACTACGACTCAACACTGGGCATGATCCTAATCTGTGATGGCGTTGACTGGCAAACATATCGTGGACCCCAGGGCTTTGTGGGTCCGGCAGGTCCTCAAGGCCTGCCCGGAGAACCTGGTGAAAAAGGCGAAAAAGGTGAAAAAGGTGAACCGGGTAAAGATGCACCCTTTGCCTATATTAGTTGCTCAACCAATCAGATTATCCGCTTCAACGGTACGACATGGGAATGTGCTACTGACATATTGCAATTGCTGACTCTCAGCTGCAAAGCTGGAGATACCATTATGTTTAAAAATGGTCGCTGGCAATGCGCCTACCTCCCTGGCCAAGGAACTGGTAGAAACAATTGGCAACATAAACCAGAAGATCTAAAAGAATCAAAGAGCGACAAGCATAAACAGCACAAACGACATGACGACTGACTGGTAAATACGATTGAGGGAAATGCGCAGCAGCAGATAAAAAATTCTTTATTGCGGGTGCTTTCGCGACAGCGCAACCTGCCGGCGATGCAATTGAAAAACATATTTATCCAGCCAGAGTTGGTTTTGTTCGCTTAATTGCGTAAACCGCGCCACGATTTCCGCACTGGGCGAATGCGCTTGCGGATTGACTTTCACCACTTCGCTAACTGCTATAAAAGCTTGTGGATAAGACGGATCCAAATACATTTCTATGCACACGGAATCTTTTTCACGCAAAGCGCTGGCGTTGCTGGCGTCGCTTTGAAATCGCAGGCCGCGCGAACTCAGGTAGACCGTTTGCGCCGCAGGCAGGTGTTGTTGTTGCTGCAATATTTGTCCTATCCAACCCATGAGCAAATTCAATTTAGCATCCAGCTTTTTAATTTCCTTCATGGAATCTTTATCCATAGATGCTTCGATATCGCGAATATCTTCGCTGCCAACCAATACTTCCATGAGCCTGGCGTTATCGCTTTGTATGTTAAAAAGTTCACCGTCGCTTAGCGCTTGATCCAGCCGGCGCCAGCGCACTGGGATTTGGTGGTAACACACCAGGTGATCTTTGATGGGATCATCCGTTACTTGCGGTTTGGTTTCTGGCATGGTCTGGTGGCGTATTTAATATTGATTAACCGCGAAGGCACGAAGGACACGAAGATTTTCATGATTCTCCCCCGGATATGTTCGCGATGTGTATTTAGTGTATATGAACAAAAGTATAGACAATAAAACCGCGCACCAATAGAGGCACGACCAATCTTAGTGTTCTTCACACCTTCGTGGTGAATAAAAAGCGCGAACTACCGCAAGTGTGTCTTATACGCCGACACGGTTTTTTTTGGGGGTATTGAAATCGGCTAGTTTGTTGCTGATTTCTCCCCGGTGGCGTTTGCCCATGAAGATAATTTGCTGGTCCATGTCCAGAATCCTATAGATACCTTCACGAACCAATTCTGCGTCCTCGGGCGCTACCGGAGAGGAAAAAAAGGATTTAATAAGGTTTTGGCGTTTGTGTTCAAGATGCGCCAGATCCGCCCATTGCAGCGTCTGGGCCAGTTGGCGCATATTGCCGCTTATTCTTAGAATCGTCAGCCAGTGTTGTTCACGTTCCTTGTTCATAATATTAACTCCTGTCAATACTTGTTCTACCCTGCAGCGGTTTGTTGGCGCTGCGTGTTAAGCAACTTTTCTGGCAACCCTTATGAGCCGCCAGATACCAGGGCTTGAATGGCCTGATAGGCATTATTGGCTTTACCGGCATCCCTTAACTTCTGTGCGTCATGCTGCACATTAGACATCGCCGCTCTTGCCAATGTCATGATTTCTTTGTCGATTGCGAGTATTTCCCGGCCAAGGGCGGCATTGTGTGAACCCATCTCGGAAAACACTAAATAAAATAACGATTCCCTGGATTGCTCCATCTCAGCCAACCTTTCCCACTCACTGCTTTCAGCCAGCGTCAACATCTCTCGGCTTAGCGTCAAGAGTTGCTCATGGGACGATGCTTTGACCTCCATCATATTATTTATATTCCGCTGGCAGGATCTCAGGATTTGATGCCGTCCCAGCCCGCTTTGACCTCATTGAGCAACAACACTACCTCGTCAAGAACAGCCGGATCATTATGGGCATGCGCTGTCATCAGACGCTGCAGCATGTATTCGTATAAAGCGTCAAGATTCGCGGCAATCTCTCCACCTGCCTCCATATTCAAGGCACTGCGCAATCCATCAGCGATAATGGACATGGCCACTTTTATATGTTGTGACTTGCTGGGTATATCTTGTATCAGCATGTACTGCTTGGCCCGCTGGGTTGAATTGATCGCCCCAGACATCAATTTTGCAATCAACTCGTGGGGATTGGCCGCAAGAACTGATGCATCCACTTCTACCGATCTGTATTCATTAAGTGCTTTTTTCGAGTATTGCATGATTCGACCTATACAATGTTATTAAAGTTATCTTTATTGCAGTGTGAATGGACACGTCCCATCGGATTTGCGGTGAACTTACACATCTACCCGTTATTCGCGTTCAAATTTGAAAGACTTGCAAGCTGCTGAGTCAAAAAGCTACTAGTGACACTCATGCGGCTGACCATTACATCAAGATTGGTGAATTGTGCCCGCAAGCGTGCTTCGGTTCGCTCAAGCCTGCCCTCCAAGGCGAGCTTCCGGTCCTCCAGGTAACTGATCCTGTCTTTATAGGCATCTGTACGCGTGTCGATCGTTCCATTGAATGCCGTTAGCTCGGAAATAACGCCATCGATTCGTGTCGCGTATCCGTCGGCGGATGAAAACAGTTCGGCAACATTATCTTTGTCGCTTAGTATCGCAGTGGTAAGCGCCTCCTCGTCCAATTCCAGGGTACCGTCTCTTTGGAAGGAAACACCGATACTTGATAAATTAGTGTAGCTACCGGAAATACCCGTCGGCGCAGTGGTCAACTCATTACGTATAAAACTGAGAATCTGTCGGGTTGCCGAATCGCTTGCCAACGCTCCAGCTGTCCCTCCGTTATAGCCCGAATCTGTCTGTTTTTTAATCTCGGCAAGTAAATCGTTGTAGGCTTTAACAAAGTCTTTGACAGCGGTTTTGGCGCTGTCGGTGTTTTGGGAAACGGATACAGTCACGGGCGTACCGCTTGTTGCGCCCGTCAAATCCAAAGTTACACCCTCAATAACATCGGTTACCGTATTGGAGGATTTGGTGATGGGCAGACCATCAACCTCGAAGTTGGCATTCTGCGCCGTGACGGTTTCTGATAGGTTCTGCGTGCCGGACGGATCATGACTTAGCAGGTTCGACAAAGCTGCATCGCCCGCCACCGAGATGCTGACGCTCTGGTCGGCGCCGCTTTGTGCCGAACTTAAAACGAGACGGTAGGGATTTGCCGCATCGCCATCGTTAACAATGGTTGCGGTGACCCCGATATCGGCATCGTTGATGGCGTCTCGAATACCCTCCAGGGTACTGTTGCTGCTGTCAATGACGATGTCGTAAGGTCCGTTGCCATTGGACGCAAAGCCGGCGCCGCTATAAGTGCCCGTGGGCTCATCGAACGTGCCACCGGAGATGGTGCCTAAATCGATGGTCAGTGTGCCTTCGCCAATGGCTGTCTGCTTATCGGCTTGCCCTGCGGCTACCAATTTTTGCGACTGGGCAAGTTGGCTCACTTCAATGGAATAATTTCCAGCAACCGCGCCGCTGGTTCCGGTGGCCTTGACGACCGCTGTATCAGAAGACTCCGCGTTGTTTGCCAAGAAACTGGTTCCGGAGGTTAAACCCGCCAATGATGATTCCATAGCCGAAAGGGAACTCTTGATTTTCCCTAGCGCGGATATCTTTGCGTCAAAGCTTTCCTTTTGTTCGACGAGCCGATAAAGGGGAGCCCGCTCAATCTGCATCAGTGAGCGCACTATCCCGGCAACATCGAGATTCGAGCCGACGCCCTGGGACGTTATGGTACCAAAACCAAAAGAAGTCATCGCCGTTTACCTCTGCTGGCAAATACTTTACCAAATCGCATATAACGTGCCATCACTAGGCTTTATCCTCCAGCATTGTTCCCTGTTCCTCCAACATTGTCCCTTGCTTAAGTTCCTCCAACGCCTCAGCCAGAGCCACTATTTGCTCCGAGGGAATTTGGCGAATCAATTCGCCCGTCTCTGCATCCTCAATACGAACCACGTTAATATCAGTCCCTTCGGTCACCCTAAACTTCAAGTTAGTGGACCGTATCGATAAGGCGTCATTGGCCTGATCAACAATGCGATGCAGTTCTTCTGAACTGAGTGGCTCTTCCACTTTTTTCGATTGCTCTTCAGGTTTCTGCTGCAATACTGGACTCTCAACCAGCGGACCTTCAGAACGCGAGCGAACCTGTCGCGTTTCCGGCAAGGAATTGCCGCGCGTTGCAGGTTTGCTGCTACCACTAGCCCCGTTTGCCTTATCAACGGCAGACGCCAGCGGAAGATTCGATGTCATACTAGAGATATCCATACGCATCTCGTCAAGCCGTGGCCTGGCCATGGTCCATCCATGGCCGGGCTACGTTACTTCTCACCCTTGTATTATCCCAGCAAGGACAGCACGGTATTGGGTATTTGATTGGCCTGAGCCACCATGGCCGTTCCCGCCTGCTGCAGGATCTGGCCTCGGGTCAAGTTCGCCGTCTCCATGGCAAAATCCGCATCCATGATCCGGCTGCGGGCGGCGGCATCGTTCTCGCGCCGTGCCTCAAGCCGCTGGATGGTGAACTCGGCCACGGAAATCGCCGCGCCTAAGGACGCCCGGGCGCCCGCGACGTTACCCAGCTCAGTGGCAATGGCGCTTGCCGCCGCAACAGCGGCGGAAACCGCGGTCACGGCACCGCCGGGAGCGGTCACACCAGTGATATTTCCAAGTTCTGTACTCAAGGCGGCGTATTCCACTTGAATTTTTGATGCCTCAGCAGCGCCGTTGGTACCTTGCGCCTGCACAGCCAGTTCATTCATGCGTTGCAGAATGTCTGTGGCAACGCCCAAGCCGCCATCCAGGGTTTGCGCAGCTGAGATGCTGTCCGCCTGATTGCGGATCTGCACGCTGAGCGACCGGACACTGGACTCCAAAGACATCCCCACGGCCAGACCCGCCGCGTCGTCACGCGCGCTGTTCACACGCAGACCGGAGGACAGGCGCTGTACGGAAGTCGCCAGGCTCAACGCGTTTTTATTCAAATTACGCTGGGCGTTTAAAGACATTACATTTGTGTTAATTACACTTGCAGCCATTGTGCTTTCTCCTAGTGTTTACCCCGTTGGTCCGCCGCCGGCGGACCGGATTGAGGGTAACTTTCTTCAGCGGATATATCTCTCAGTGGAAATATTTACCGCCACCAACGTGTTAGCTCTATCCTATTATCCCAGTAGAGACAACACGGTATTCGGGATCTGGTTGGCTTGCGCCACCATCGCCGTACCTGCTTGCTGCAGGATCTGGCCACGGGTCAGGTTCGCCGTCTCCATGGCGAAATCCGCATCCATGATCCGGCTGCGGGCAGCAGCATCGTTCTCGCGCCGTGCTTCAAGACGCTGGATCGTAAACTCGGCCACGGATATGACGGCACCCAGGGAGGCCCGAGCTCCCGCAACATTACCCAGCACAGTAGCGATATTGGTAGCAGCTCCGGCCGCATCCGTACTTACGTTACCACCGGGTTGGGATACCCCTGTGATGTTGGCAAGTTCGGTATTTAAGGCGCTGTACTCGATTTGGATTTTCGACGCCTCAGCACTACCGTTGGTCCCTTGCGCTTGCACCGCCAATTCATTCATGCGTTGCAGAATGTCTGTCGCCACGCCCAAACCGCCATCCAGGGTTTGCGCGGATGAGATTGTATCCGCCTCATTGCGGATCTGTACGCTGAGCGAACGGACGCTGGACTCCAAAGACATCCCCACAGCCAGACCCGCCGCGTCGTCTCGCGCGCTGTTCACACGCAGACCGGAGGACAGGCGCTGTACGGAAGTCGCCAGGCTCAGCGCATTTTTGTTCAAATTGCGCTGGGCGTTCAAAGACATTACGTTGGTATTAATTACACTTGCAGCCATTGTTAACTCTCCTTAATTTTTACCCCGGCTGGCCCATGGCGGACCGGTAAGGGGCATTATCTACAGCGGATATATCTCCTTGCGGAAATATTCACACTACCGATGCGTTAAAGCGAACCTATTATCCCAATAAAGACAACACGGTATTGGGGATCTGGTTGGCTTGCGCCACCATCGCCGTACCTGCTTGCTGCAGGATTTGGCCACGTGTGAGATTCGCAGTTTCCATTGCAAAATCCGCATCCATGATTCGGCTGCGGGCGGCGGCGTCATTTTCACGCCGTGCTTCAAGCCGTTGGATGGTAAACTCGGCGACAGAAATCGCCGCACCCAGAGATGCCCGGGCTCCCGCTACAGTGCCCAGTGTGGAGGCAAGTTTTGTCTCGATCGCAGCAGCACTTGCTGTCACATCGCCACCTGGCGCGGTCACCCCGGTGATGTTACCCAGTTCAGTATTCAGAGCGGCATATTCCACTTGAATTTTAGACGCCTCAGCAGCGCCGTTAGTGCCCTGGGCCTGCACTGCCAGTTCGTTCATACGTTGTAATATGTCTGTCGCCACACCCAATCCGCCATCCAGGGTTTGCGCAGCTGAGATACTGTCCGCCTGATTACGAATTTGCACGCTGAGCGAACGAACACTGGATTCCAGCGACATCCCCACGGCCAGACCCGCCGCGTCGTCACGCGCGCTGTTAACACGCAGACCGGAGGAAAGACGTTGCACGGAAGTCGCTAGGCTCAGCGCATTTTTATTCAAATTACGCTGGGCGTTCAAAGACATTACGTTGGTATTAATTACACTAGCAGCCATGATTGGAACTCCTACTTTTACCCCTGCTGGCTCGCCTTTGTTGGGCTGAGTCCAAAGGGTACTTATTCTCCAGCGGATATATTTACTCAGATTTGGAAATATCTACCGCCACCAACTGTAATGTCGTCCCGCTACAGGAAAGCTTTAGGAAAAAATCTGGATGGAAAAATGAAGGGCTTTGGCCGTGCGCTACGCCAGATGATCAAGCCTCCTGATCATCCAGTGCAATTGTTTAAAAAGAAGTTTTTCTATATTACCGACAAGAGAACAAGACTCGCGTCCTTATAGATCAATATGGCAGTTCATAACGGCGCGCGATTTTCAACAAGTCACCTGAATCGATTCGGCGGACGACTCTGGCAGTTTTGGTATCCAACACGGTAATCAGCACATGCCCGGTTTTATCTTGAGCGTCGAAATGAATGTGGCGCCGGTTGATTTGAACGTGGTTAGGTTGGTTTAGATTTTTCATATTACCTGCTGCGAAAAATACCTGCTTGGATGATTTTCATCCTATTCAATCATGGCATTACTACCAGAAAAAGCTGCTACAGCGGCTAAAACTAAAGGTAGAGCGCCACCATAAATGTCGACACAATTCGTTTTGATGCTCTTCGTTTTGATGCTCTGTTTAACCTGCTCATTGGTTTTTAACGTCCGGCGCTTTT
>JAJDNG010000147.1 GCA_022340845.1 Gammaproteobacteria bacterium
AGACTTAGCCCGCGAACAGCTTCGAAACCACGGTATTGCCACCCCCGAGTTTCGCTGTATTGCGCTTGGCAAAGACCTTAAGTCGCAGATCGCAGGGTTTGCATTTCCCTGTGTGGTCAAACCCATCAGCCTGTCAGGAAGCCGCGGTGTCATCCGGGCAGACAATGAAGCCGAGTTCGTTGCAGCCTGTGAACGCATTCAAAAAATTGTCGCCACGCTGAGCAGGGAACACGAAAAAAACACGTTATTGGTGGAAGCCTATGTCCCGGGAATGGAAGTGGCCGTGGAAGGTTTTTTAAACGAGGGTGAATTTATTCCGCTGGCCTTGTTCGACAAGCCTGATCCGCTGCAAGGTCCTTTTTTCGAAGAATCCTATTACATTACACCGTCGCATCTGCCAGAAGAAACTCAACACCATATCTACCGGCAAGTCCACGCTGCCTGCCGGGCCTATGGTTTAACCACCGGACCGGTTCACGCGGAACTGCGCTTGCACGACGGCAAAGCCTGGATTATTGAAGTGGCCGCTCGCACCATCGGCGGTGAATGCGCCCAACTATTGAAATTCGGTACCGGCTACAGCCTGGAGCAGCTGGTGTTAGCCCATAGCCTGGGATTACCGTTGGACATGCGTCCCATGGAGGAAGCCGCAGGAGTGCTGATGATTCCTACCCCGAAATCGGGGATTCTTCGCCGGGTGGAAGGGGTATTGGCCGCGCACAAGGTTCCACTGATCGAATCCGTTGCCATCAGCGTTCGCGAGGGTTATGAACTTCAGACCTTACCGGAAGGGGCGAGCTACCTGGGATTCATTTTTGCCCGTGGGCCCGATCCGCGAGCCGTGGAATCGGCATTACGGCAAGCGCACAGTATGCTTAATATTGTTGTTAGCCCTTTGTGGAAATTGGAAGCCGTTTAGTAAGCGGTAATAAGCGAAATTCCGAAGATAATCTTTTACCCTGAAGCCACAAAGAGCACGAAGAATTTTTAAAAGAACTTTTTCTTCGTGTCCTTCGTGGCTTCGTGGTTAATGTCTAAATTATTTTTTACCTTTAGGTTGGAAGCCCTCCGGTAATCCCCCGTATTCACCTTCACCGAATAAATACCCCACCATGTGTTGTTCTATCAATTTCAAGCTATCCACATCGGCTGTGGTTAAGCCGTTTTCGTTGATGATGGTGGTCAGGCGCTCCAGCCATTTCTGCCAGCCGTCTTTGGAGACATTCTCATAAATTCGTTTGCCTAATTCGCCGGGATGCGGTGGGTAGTCCAGACCTTCCGCTTCGGTTTTCAATACCACACATTGGACCATTCGAGTCATTTAACGATACCTTTTTTACAGTTGTTCAGGAACTACGCTTCCAAAAGAGATTATAAGAGAGTTTGCGCCAACATTTAACCGCTCATTAATCTTTAGTAGGCTTATCTTTATCAGGGTCTTGATTAGGTTCGCCCGAGCCTTCCCCAGGGGGTTCATCCGGGTTTTCCGCTGTCTTTTCGCCTTGGCTATCCAACCGGCGGGCCTCTTCCTCGGATATAGGTTCGAATTCCGGATGCGGTCCATCGTCAGAATCCTCATCATCGTGCTGACCTGCTTTACCGCCGGCTTCCTCCGCCTCCATGCGGTCCAGTTCGGCATCCATTTCCGCTTCGCTTAATGGCCGGTAGTCTTCTTCCTCGGTGTCACTTTTTACGGATGAGGCTTGCCTGGCAGGCTCTGAAACCGAACCCGGATTGCCGGCAGTGGCTGTAGCGACGGTTGGCTCGGCGGACGTGTCCTCAGTTTCTTCTTCTGCGGGTTTTTTAGTATAGAGCTTCGACATAATCAAACCTATCTCAAACAGCAGCCACATAGGCAATGCCAGTAAGGTTTGCGAAATCACATCCGGCGGAGTCAATAACATGCCCACCACAAATGCTATGACGATGATATAAGGCCGTTTGGCGGCCAGGCTCTCGGCCGTGGTGATGCCCGCCCAGATGACTAAGATAGTGGCAATGGGGACTTCAAACGCGATGCCGAATGCAAAAAACAGTTTTAACACAAAGTCCAGATAACGGCTGATATCCGTCATCACCGCCACCCCTTCAGGGGCGACATTGGTCAGAAATCCGAAAACCAGCGGAAAAACCACGTAATAGGCGAATGCCATGCCCAAATAAAACAAAAACGTGCTCGATACCAACAACGGCACGATCAGCTTTTTCTCGGTTTGATACAACCCCGGGGCCACAAACGCCCACATCTGGTACAGAATCACGGGCATGGCGACAAATACCGACAATACCAGGGTTAATTTAAACGGCGTTAAAAACGGAGAAGCCACTTCTGTGGCGATCATGCTGGTGCCTTGGGGCATATGGCGCAGCAGCGGTTCGGCTAAAAAGGTGTACAAGTCGTTGGCAAACGCAAACAGGCATAAAAAAATAATCAGCACCGCCATAACGGCGCGCAACAGCCTGTCCCTGAGTTCTACCAGGTGGGAGACAAACGTCTGATCTTGAGGCGGAAAATCATTTGGTTTGCTCATTCACTTGATCTGCGGCTGGTGTGGGTTTGGATCCGTTCGAAAGCGAGTCATTTGCAGAGGGTGTCGAGGATAACTTGGCTTGATCGGGTTGCGTGTCGCCGGGTTCACTCTCGGCCTGGTCTGCCGCAGGCTTGTTATTGGACGTGTTTTCTAATTTGTTTTCGGATTTGTTTTCGGATTTGTTCAACGGCGCGCCTATCGATACCGTTTTTTTAGTCTCATCGACAGTGTGTTCTATGATCTCATGCATTTCCTTGATTTTGGATTGTTCTTCCAGCAGGCGCTTCAATTCATCGGCTTTGCTGACTTCCCGGTTGATGTCGTCCTGCACCGTCGCCACAAACCGCCGGCCTTTGCCGAGCCAATAGCCCACGGTACGCGCCACAGCCGGTAGTTTATCCGGCCCTATGACGATTAAAGCCACGACGCCGATAATCGCAAGCTCCCAAAAGCCAATGTCAAACATGAATTATTCCTGGCGTTTACCTAACAATTGCGTGTGCCGAACGCGTGTGGAGGCTGGTTATCGTAGCCAGAATACACAAAAATGGCGATAACAACCGTTGTCAGGCTTTCTCATTTTGTTTTTCTTTTTCTTTGGCAGTCACTTCACCTTCGATAATCGTACCTTCCTGATCGCTGCTGATTCGTTTTTCCGGATCCTTGGACTCTTCTTCGCCGTCTTTCATGGCGGATCGAAAGCCTTTTACCGCCGCACCTAAATCGCCACCCACATTTCGCAAGCGTTTTGCACCGAATAACAGCAAAACGATTGCAAAAATAATCAATAATTGCCAAATACTTATACCCATGGTATCTCTCTCCGTTACATAAACTATAAATTGTACAGCCTCAGTGTGCTTTCCATACCATCGTTCGCTAAGCAAATCCAGGCAGTGAGTCACCACCGAGGATATGCATATGCAAATGATAGACTTCCTGGCCACCGCCGGGACCGGTATTGATGATGGTTCGAAAACCGTTATCCAATCCCTGGTCTTTGGCCAATTTCGACAATAAACGCATCATGTGGCAAATCAACTCATCATGACTTTTATCCAGCTCATTGAGGCTGCCGATGTGCTGTCGGGAAATCATCAACAAATGCACATCCGCTTTTGGATAAATATCTTTAAATACAACAACTTGATCATCTTCATAAACAATATCCGAGGGAATATTACCCTGACTGATGTTGCAAAATAAACAGTCGCTCATGATTTTTGCCCCCGTGCGGCTTTTTCTTCCAATCCCGACAAGCCAAATCGTCGTTGTAATTCTTCCAACACCTGCTGCGGCTCCAACCCCAGGTGCGCCAGCATCACCA
Organism: Gammaproteobacteria bacterium; assembly: GCA_022340845.1. GTDB lineage: Bacteria > Pseudomonadota > Gammaproteobacteria > SZUA-152 > SZUA-152 > JAJDNG01. Next base: position 3,859 of record JAJDNG010000147.1, read on the forward strand.
TGCTGTGAAACCACAAATCGGCGGTTTCATAAATAACTTGCTCTTTATCTCCGGATTTTGCGGCAATGACTGTCTCGGTGGCTTCTTCACCGATTTTCTTTAATATGGCGTCCAAACCTTTCGCATACAAGCGTGCCACGTAAGAACTGTCGGCATCCGCGGTTTTGCGTTGCTCCAGCACCTGGGCCAATTCTGCCAATATATCAGTGTTCATGATCAGTCTAGAGTCCTTGTATTAATATTCACCGCCAACAATGCCCATTCTACACACCGGGTCAGGCCAACGAAAACAAATTCACCACGAAGACACGAAGAACACGAAGAATGTATTAATAGATTTTCCCTTCGTGTTCTTCGTGCCTTGGTGGTTAAAATTATTCTCGCGTTCCGCACCGAGCAATCCAAGATTTTGGAGTCTTGGCGGTTTAGTTGGATTTCGCTTATTTATAAATTTGCTGCGGATCTTTGATAACCGGCTCCACCTCTACCCACCGATCGCCTTGCAGTTGCTTATAGAAACAGCGCTCACGCCCGGTATGGCAGGCGATACCGCCAATTTGTTCGACGGACAATAAGATCACGTCATTGTCACAGTCCAGGCGAATATCTTTGATGCGCTGCACATGGCCAGATTCCTCGCCTTTGCGCCACAATTTGTTGCGTGAGCGCGACCAATAAATGGCTCTGCCTTCTTGCACGGAAAGTTGCAGGGACTCGCGATTCATCCAGGCCATCATTAACAATTTTCCCGTGGCATAGTCCTGGGCAATGGCGGGGACCAGGCCGTCGTCGCTCCACTTAATATCCTCTAACCACTGATCGCTCATCGCACTGCTCTTGATTGTATTGACCGGTTACCGGTATCTATGACAACACGTCTACAGCCGCACTTCAATGCCTTGGGCTGCCATGGCGCGTTTGGCCTGCTCCACGGTGAATTCCCCGAAATGAAAAATACTCGCGGCCAATACCGCATCGGCCAATCCCTGTTTAATGCCCTCCACCAGGTGCTGCAACGTTCCGACGCCGCCGGAAGCAATCACCGGCACACTGACCGCTTCACTAATGGCGCGGGTCAGTGTCAAATCAAACCCTTGCTTGGTGCCGTCACGATCCATGCTCGTCAGCAGGATTTCTCCAGCGCCATAGTCCACCATGCGCTGCGCCCACTGCACCGCATCGATACCGGTGGGTTTGCGCCCACCGTGGGTGAATATTTCCCAGCGCAACGGTTCGCCTTCCCCACTGACTTGCTTGGCATCGATGGCGACCACTATGCACTGGGAACCAAAGCGCTGGGCCGCCTCTTGGACAAATTCGGGGTTATTGACGGCCGCGGTATTGATGGCCACTTTGTCGGCACCGGCATTCAACATGCGGCGAATGTCCGCAGACTGGCGAATACCGCCCCCCACGGTGAGCGGAATAAACACCTGGCCGGCCACCTCTTCCACCACATGCACCATAGTCTCGCGTTCATCGGAGCTGGCGGTAATGTCCAAAAAAGTAATTTCGTCGGCGCCTTGTTCGTCGTAGCGCTTGGCGATTTCCACCGGATCGCCGGCGTCGCGAATGTCTACGAATTTCACGCCTTTCACCACCCGACCGTTGTCTACGTCCAGACAAGGAATTATGCGTTTTGCCAAGCCCATACTCGTTACTCGTGGTTCGTGGTTCGTGGTTCGGTGCTCATAATTCGCGGTTCGTTGTTTTCACGAACCACGAATCACGACTTATCTGCACAACTCGTCCGCCAGCTTTTGGCCTTGTTCAAAATCCAGTGTGCCTTCGTAAATCGCCCGTCCGGTGATAGCGCCCATGATACCTTCGTCCGCCACTTGACACAGGGCGCGGATGTCATCCAGATTGGTAATGCCACCGGAGGCGATGACCGGAATGTTTATGGCGCGAGCCAGTTTCACGGTGGATTCGGTATTGACGCCGCTCATCATGCCGTCGCGGCTGATATCCGTATAGATAATGGCCTCTACGCCGTCTTTTTCGAAATGCTGGGCCAGATCGATCACATCGTGGCGCGACAGCTTGGACCAGCCATCGATGGCCACTTTACCGTCTTTAGCATCCAGGCCCACGATGATGTGACCGGGAAAGTTCAAGCATAAATCGGACACAAAATGCGGTGCGTTGACCGCTTTGGTGCCGAGAATGCAGTATTGCACGCCGATGTCTAAGTAACTTTGCACCGTGTCTTCATCACGTATGCCGCCGCCCACTTGAATCGTCACGTCCGGGCATGCCGCCACGATGCTTTCTATTACGGCGCCGTTAACCGGCTTGCCCTCAAACGCACCGTTCAAATCCACCAAATGCAAACGGCTCGCACCGGCAGCAACCCATTTTTTCGCCATCATCACCGGATCGTCGGAAAACACGGTATCGTCTTCCATTTTGCCCTGGCGTAAACGCACACACTTGCCATCTTTCAAGTCAATGGCGGGAATTAATAACATGATCAGCTCCTCAGCAAATCAACTTGGTTATTCAAAACAGTCAGTCGGCTCCGTCCCAGTTGAGAAAATTCTGGTACAAGGTCAGTCCTACGTGCTGGCTTTTCTCGGGGTGAAATTGTACGGCAAACACATTGCCTTGTGTGAGCGCACAGGCAAACGCAAACCCATAGGAGGTAGACGCGGCTACCGGCTCAGGGGTTTTCGGCTGCACATAATAGCTGTGCACGAAATAAAAGCGGGCATCCTGGGGGATGTTGCGCCACATGGGGTGTTTGATCACCTGGTTGACCTGATTCCAGCCCATATGCGGCACTTTAAGGCGCTCGTTGGTCACCGGGTCATGCAGGTTTTTATCAAAGGCCAGCACTTTGCCGGGAATAATGCCCAAACATTGGGTACCGTCGTTTTCTTCACTGGAATCCATTAATGCCTGCAGGCCCACGCAAACGCCTAACAACGGTTTTTGCCGGGCGACTTGCTGAATCACTTCATCCAGACCCAGGCGTTGGATTTCGGCAATGCAATCACGAATGGCGCCGACGCCCGGTAACACCACGCGGTCGCAGGCCAGAATTTCCTCGGCTTTGGAACTGACTATAACCCGGGTATCGTCTGCGACGTGTTCCAGCGCCTTGGAAACCGAATGTAGATTACCCATCCCATAATCAATGACAGCGACTGACTTCATGTTCTAACTATCTCAATATCAATCTGAACCAGCTTATAAGCTGCCTTTAGTGGAAGGCGTTATGTTTTCCATTCTGGGATCACGCTCCACTGCCATACGCAACGCACGGCCGAAGGCTTTGAACACGGTTTCGGCAATGTGGTGCGCATTGTCGCCGCGAATATTATCCACGTGCAAAGTCACATTGGCGTGATTCACGAAGCCCTGGAAAAACTCCTTGAATAAATCCACATCGAAATCGCCAATGCGTGCCCGGGTATAAGTCACATGATGTTCCAGACCAGGCCGGCCGGAAAAATCCACCACCACCCGAGATAACGCTTCGTCCAGCGGCACATAGGCATGACCGTAACGGCGTATGCCTTTTTTATCGCCAATAGCCTCGGCAAAAGCCTGTCCCAGACAAATACCCACGTCTTCCACTGTATGATGCGCGTCGATGTGCAAATCGCCACTGGCTTGAATACTCAAATCGACCATCCCATGGCGGGCAATTTGATCCAGCATATGTTCGAGGAACGGTACGCCGATGCGCAAATCGGATGTGCCTTGACCGTCCAAATTAATGGTTGCGGTGATCTGGGTTTCCAAAGTATCCCGCTTGATTGAAGCTTTGCGTTGCGTCATGAACTGTCTTCCCGGAATAACGTACGTAATGTTTTTGTAGGTCGCTGTTGGTTTGTAAATTCTACTCTACTTTTTGATCCGAAATTCGGCAGAGCGTGCATGTGCCGTCAAACCTTCGCCTCTGGCCAGGATGGATGCGGTTTTACCCAACTCGGAGGCGCCTTGCGCGGAACACATAATGATACTGGAGCGTTTCTGAAAATCATATACACCCAAGGGTGAAGAAAACCGCGCCGTACGCGAGGTGGGCAACACATGGTTGGGACCGGCGCAATAATCGCCGATGGCCTCGGCGGTGTACCGGCCCATAAAAATCGCACCGGCGTGGCGAATACCCTGCACCATCGCCTGAGGATCTTCCACCGACAATTCCAAGTGTTCGGGGGCAATGAAGTTGGCCACTTCCACCGCTTCAACCAGGTCTTTCACTTTGATCAAGGCACCACGGTCGCTTAAGGACACTTTTAATATATCGGCTCGTTCCATTTGCGGAACCAATCTCTGAATATGTGCCTCCACGGCATCGAGAAATTGCGCATCATGGCTCACCAAGATGGCTTGCGCGTCTTCATCGTGCTCGGCCTGGGAAAACAAATCCATGGCAATCCATTCCGGATCGGTTTTGCCGTCGCACACCACCAGAATCTCCGAAGGCCCGGCGATCATGTCTATGCCCACATGGCCATACACCATGCGCTTGGCGGTGGCGACGTAGATATTGCCGGGACCAACGATTTTGTCCACCGCGGGCACGGTTTGGGTACCATAGGCCAGGGCTGCCACGGCTTGCGCGCCGCCGATGGCAAACACTTTGTCCACTTCACAGATGGCGGCGGCCGCCAACACCAATTCGTTGATGTCACCGGCGGGCGTGGGCACCACCATGATGAGTTCCTGCACTCCGGCCACTTTGGCCGGCATCGCATTCATCAGCACCGACGAAGGATACGCCGCTTTGCCGCCCGGCACGTACAATCCCACCCGATCCAGGGGTGTGACTTTCTGGCCCAAAACGGTGCCGTCGGCTTCAGTGTACGTCCAGCTGTCTTGTTTTTGATGTTCGTGATAAGCGCGGACCCTTTGCGCCGCCAGTTGCAAGGCCTCGCGCTGTTCCGCGGAAATGGCATTCAGTGCTTGTTGTAAGCGCTCGTGACCAATCACCAGTTCCGCCATGGACTTGACCTGCATGCGGTCAAAGCGATTAGTATATTCCAGCAAGGCATCATCGCCACGCTGGCGCACTTGGGTGACGATGTCTTCCACCGTGTGATTCACCTCACGATTGGATACGCTCTCCCAGGCCAGCAGTTGTTCCAGGCTTTGCCAAAATTGTGCGTCTTCGGTATTAAGTCGTTTGATATTCATGGTTTGTCCACACCAAAACAACAAATATAACTAATTCACGTATTAAACAGTTACTGTTTACCGTTCACGAACGGTCTTGTACGGCCTTGGTCATGTTGTCGATAAACTCCCTGACGGCCTGGTGTTTCATCTTCATGGAAGCTTTGTTGACAATCAAGCGCGAGCTGATGTCCGCCATGTGTTCCAGCGGCGTCAAGCCATTGGCTTTCAACGTATTGCCGGTATCCACTAAATCCACTATGCGGTCCGCCAGACCCACCAGGGGAGCCAGTTCCATGGAACCGTATAACTTGATCACTTCCACTTGCTCGCCTTTCTCGGCGTAATAGCGCCGCGTGGAATTGACAAACTTGGTGGCGATTCTCAGCCGCGCGCCGCTACCGCCAGCGGCCGTCGGTTTATCTTTTTCTTCGACTCTACCGGCAACCATCAACTTGCAAACCGCAATGCGCAAATCCAGCGGTTCGTACAAGCCTTCGCCGCCATGCTCCAGCAACACGTCTTTACCGGCCACACCCAAATCGGCGGCTCCATACTGCACATATGTGGGCACATCAGTGGCGCGCACAATCAACAATTTCACCTGCTCTTGATTGGTGTCCAAAATCAGCTTGCGACTGGTGTCAGGATCATCCAGCGGCGTAATTCCCGCTTGCGCCAATAACGGTACGGTTTCTTTAAATATGCGCCCTTTGGACAGCGCGATTATCAATGAATCGTTCATAACGTCGCAGATTTAATTTGGAACCCGGCGTATGGTGGCGCCCAATTGATGCAGTTTTTCTTCTATGCGTTCATAGCCCCGGTCGATATGATAGATACGCTGCACGGTAGTATCACCTTTGGCGACCAATCCCGCTAATACCAGACTGGCGGAGGCGCGTAGATCGGTGGCCATCACCGGTGCCGCGGTGAGCCGCTTCACGCCTGTGACAATCGCGGTGTTGCCTTCCAGGCGAATGTCTGCGCCCATGCGCTGCAATTCCTGTACGTGCATAAAACGGTTTTCGAAAACCGTTTCGGTAATAATGCTGGCGCCTTCTGCCACAGAATTTAATGCGGTAAATTGCGCCTGCATATCCGTGGGAAACGCAGGATAAGGTGCGGTATGCACGGAAACACCTTTCGGGCGCTGACCTTTCATATCCAGTGATATCCAATCCTCGCCGACCTCGATATGAGCACCGGCTTCCTTGAGTTTGATCAACACCGCATCCAGCATGTCGGGCCGGGTATCTTTGACTTTGACCCTACCGGCGCTAATAGCCGCGGCCACTAAAAACGTTCCGGTTTCGATGCGATCGGGCAATACGGAATAACGGGTACCTGTTAATTCATCGACGCCTTCGATGATCACCGTATCGGTGCCAGCGCCGCTGACCTTGGCGCCCATTTTGTTCAAACAATTGGCCAGATCCACTACTTCGGGTTCGCGGGCCGCGTTTTCAATCACCGTAGTGCCTTTTGCCAATGTGGCAGCCATCATGAGATTTTCCGTACCGGTGACGGTAACCAGATCCATCACTAATTTGGCACCTTTAAGACGTTTGGCTTTGGCTTTGATATAACCGTTTTCAATCTCAATGTCCGCCCCCATGGCCTGCAAGCCATGCACGTGCAAATTGACCGGTCGCGAGCCGATGGCGCAACCACCGGGCAACGATACTTCGGCTTGTCCAAACCGGCTCAACAATGGTCCCAACACTAATATTGAGGCGCGCATGGTTTTAACCAGTTCATAGGGGGCGAAAAACCGGTCGATAGTGGACACATCGGTTTCAATGTTGAGCTTTTCGTCGATCACCAGATGCACACCCATGGCACCCAGCAATTCCATGGTGGTGGTAATATCCTGCAGGTGAGGCACATTGCATACGGTCATGGGACCTTCAGCCAACAACGTCGCCGCGAGTATGGGCAGAGCCGCGTTCTTCGCTCCGGAAATTCTTACTTCGCCATCGATAGAGGCGCCGCCAGTAATGATTAGTTTATCCATTTAGGGATTGCGTATGTTTATTCTTTTAAGGATATAGTTTTAAGGATTTAGTTTTAAGGAATACGTTTCAGAACTTGGAATTTGCAAACCGGGGCTGCCGCAATAAATGCCCGTTCAATATACCACTTAATCTAAGGGTTTTTACAGTTACTGGGCTTGTTCCCATTGTGCCGGAGTATAGGCTTTGATGGTCAATGCGTGGATAGCGCCGCTGGCGATATGCTCGTTGAGAACGGAATAAACCATTTTTTGCTGCTGAATCAGCGACTTGCCCTCAAAACAATCACCTACCACCACGGCTTCGTAGTGATAGCCGTCGCCGTTCACCGTAGCTTTGACACCGGGTAAGCCTTCTTCGATTAGACGTTGAACTTGCTGGTTTTCCATGGCGCGTCTCTTAGTTCGTCGTGTCGTTCGCAATTCGCAAAGTGGGCCGGTATTCTACCTCACAATGATTATATCGCCAACATTTTGTCCACGCCGGTCACGGTGGCAATGTCGCGCATTTGTTTGGGGATGTTGTGAAATTGTATGGTTTTATTATTTTTTTGCGCTTGCCGTATCCATTCAATTAGTAACGCTACTCCGGCGCTATCGCTGCGGCTCACATTGTTCAAATCGATGTTAATGACATCGCTTTGTGTGTCGCGCGCCTCAGCCATAGCGTCGGCACTGGATTTCAACAGCGCCGGTACGGTTTGATGATTCAGCTCACCCACAACGGCAATGCTGCCGTCGGCGGTGACTTCGATTCTGGGCTCGTTCATGGAAAGCCTTAAGAGGGTTTGCGTTGCGAATTGCGTTCGGCGATATCCTCGATCAATTTATCCAGGCCTTCGTCCTTGATCTGCTTGGCAAAGGTCGTACGATAGTTTGCCACCAAACTGATGTTATCAATGACCACGTCATACACCTTCCACTCGCCGTTTTTCTGATGCATTTTATAGTCTATGGGGATGGGAAAACCGCCTTTTTGCTCCACCTCGGTGCGGATAGTGACTTCCTCGGCGTCGGCTTTGTTGGATTTTAACGGCAGATAGGTGATTTGCTTGCCAATGGCTTCCAACAAGGCATTGGAATAGGTGCGCACCAGTAGCATCTGAAATTCCTTGGCGAAACGCTGCTTTTGTTCATCAGTGGCTTTGCGCCAGTATTTGCCCAGCACCCAGCTGGACATGGCTTTGAAATCAAAATGCGGTAAAACCATTTCTTCAACAATCTGGTACAAGCGGTCCGATTCGGCGCGCACCACGGATTCTTCTTTTTCCAGCCGTGCCAGGATTTCTTTACTGGTATCGGTCACCAGTTTTTGTGCCGGATGCTCGTCGGCATATACCGGTGCAACCAATAAAGTGAAAAGACTGGTAATTAACAAGAGGTTTTTTATCGCAAGCTTCATGGTTTTTCTCCGGTGATAACCCGCAACTGGGCCACACTTACATTGTAATCATTCACTACTCTAATATAGTCGCCGTAGGCCAGAATATAAGCCTGCAAAGCCGTCATTACCTCACTGGCTTCTTCAACGCCTGCCTCGAAATCCGCATACGTCGTAATCATCCAGCGTCTGCCGGAACGGGCGGCTTGATACAGTTGTTGCACCATTTCATGTTTGGCGTGGGCGGTATGGTAGGCTTCCGCCACTTGAAACGGTATGCCTTGCAGCGCAAAAGATTTTTTCTCCACCAAGGCATCTAACTCCGCCTGGGCTTGTTTAACCTGCGCCTGCTGCACACCACTGTGCCAGTCCCACTTCAATCCCAATACCGGTGTTAAGCCCGCATGATTAAACGGGTCGTAAACCGCCACGTCTTTGGTCTGAGCGCGCTCGGGCGAATACGCGAAAGAGCCGCCTACGCCGGTGTAGACATTGGGATAGGCATCGGCATTTTTCGCTGCCACCAGGGCACGGCGAGCTTTCAAGCCGGCCTCAACCTGTTCCATCTCCGGGCGATTGAGTAACGCCGTCTGCTGCAATTGCGCCAATGTGGCGTCCAATAACTCCACCGGCTCCAGGCGCCGATCCGCCAGTTTGAGGCTGTCTTCGGCTTTCACGCCCAACAACATTTTGAGCGCCGCCATGGCAATTCGTTCCAAACCGAGCATCTCTGCACTATAACGTTGTACCAGGCCGATTCCCGTCTGTAACGCATACACATCGGATTGTTTACCTTCCCCTTCTTCGGCCCAACGCTCGGCCAACGTCAATGCCCCGGAAAGTTTATTCAGCGAGTCTTCCAGTAAATACTTGCCATCCACCGCCGCCAGATAGCCATAATATGCCCGGGTGACATCCAGATACACCTGGGCTCTTTCCAGGCGCACGTCCCCTTGTTTGAT
>JAJDNG010000162.1 GCA_022340845.1 Gammaproteobacteria bacterium
TCTGTTAGTGCGTGGCGAATCCGCTGAATAATTCCTCACGTTTGCCGCTACGGATTATGCGCAGCGAGCAGAAACGATCACTTCGGCACTACATCTCCGTTGGCGTCAGTCCATCCAAGTCATCAGGTTTTGCGGCGACCCGAAATTGCACCACGGTAGAGGTGCGGTTGGAACTGTCGATGCGCATGCCTACATCTTTGTTTGCGTCGCTGTTTTCATATAAGGCCGCCACGTTTTCCACCAGGAAAGAAGTCTCATCAATGCCTTCACCCACGGTGATCATGATTTCGGCTTCGGTTTTGGTTTGAGCTTCGCGGACTTCCTGCAACGGCAGATTGTCCGCTAGAATTTTCATGGATATTGGTTTGCTGGCCGTATCCGATGTAATGTCTGTTATTGCTACCGATACCAGCCAGCCATGATGTTCACGGGAAAACGCATTGCAAAATTTTCCCCATTCATCTATCGAAATTTTTCGAGTATTCATGATGGCCCGCCACTCTAGTCAACTGAAATAATAGATATTTGCACTTTTGGGCATAGTTGTAACTTAATAGTTGCGACGTAATAGTTGTGACGTAATAGTTGTGACATAGGCGTTGTTGCGGCGTAATCAAGGAGCCGCAATTGTATGGACGCGTAGGTCGCGCTAATTCTTCCGCCCGGCTTGCCGTTTGGGTTTTTTAAGTCACTCAACATCGTTGAACTCATTTACTATTTATCTTACATAATTATCCTACCAACGTTCCTTTCGTTGGGTATGATTCCTTTGCGGGGTCGCGTTGCGGTACCGCTAATCAAGTTGTCAAATTATGTGCCCTATGATTGAGATCAATATTCTCGGTGTTGATAACGCCATTGTCATTGATGAATTTCAATTCTAAACAGCGGATGATGGCGACATTTAATATTAACCGGGTATGTCAAACATACGATAAACCACTGTGAGTGGTTACGTTGCGGATTTTCAATGCGGTAATGCCCCCTTTGGAATTAAAATATTTTTGATCTTATAAAATGGTTTTTGTCCTGCATGACCGCCAGTGGTGTTTGGGGATCGAAGGTGGCCGGTGAGGAAGGCGGAGAGTCTCGTTTTGTAATAATTTTTATAACAAGTTTCGGTATGTAGACCGTTTTACCTGACTGTATTTGTCAAATTTAAACTGAGATTTGTCAACTCTAGTCGAATAAAACCGGTATCCAGGGATTGAAAAATTTACCATTGATTTTTATTTACATACGTGACCGCGATCGGCGCTATGAAATTCGGCGGCGGTCGTATCCATTACTCGTGTTGTGCAACAGCCAACATCACTCATGACAAAGGAGGTGTGATATGTGGAGTTTTAGAACGCGCTTTGGCGGCGATGTGTTCGATCAATTGGAGCGTATGCGCCGTGAAATGGACCAAATGTTCGGTGATTGGAGCGTGGGGCCGACCGCGATCCGTTCCGTTGGAGCAGGTACCTATCCGCAAATCAATGTGGGAGCTTCCGAGGAACAGGTGGACGTTTATGTGTTTGCGGCCGGGCTGGATCCAAAATCACTGGATATCTCGATGCAACAAAATCTGTTGACCATTACGGGCGAGCGCAAACTGGACGAGCCGGACAATGCTGACTACTACCGCAAAGAGCGCTTTACCGGAAGTTTTCGCCGGGCCATCGGTCTGCCCGAGGATGTGGATCCGGACAAGGTAAACGCTACCTACCGGGATGGCGTGCTGCATCTCGTCGTGTTGCGGCGAGAAGCGGTCAAACCGCGCAAAATTGAGGTCAAGTAATTCTAGTGTCAGTAACTTGGCCGTAAGTAACTCGAATTTTCCAAAGTATGGTATCAATAGTCGAGACCAACCCGCTTTGAAGGAGGTGTGTTATGGTACAGAAAACCAATTTGAAAACTGCTGAATCCCGCAATCTGCGCGCCCGCAGCGAAGAAGAACCCAGTTTAATTCCACCCGTGGATATCTGCGAAGACGCAGAGGGAATCACCTTGATCGCCGATATGCCAGGTGTCTCCCGTGAGCGGCTTAATATCCAGATTGATGGGGACAATTTGTTGCTTGACGGGGCGGCTGCTATCGATATGCCCGAAGGGATGGAGGCATTGTTCGCCGAAGTGCGCGCTACCCATTTTCGCCGCAGTTTCACCCTCAGCCGCGAGTTAGAGACGGAGAAAATCAATGCACAAGTGAAAAATGGTGTATTGACTCTGAAAATACCAAAGCGGGCCGAACTTAAGCCGCGCAAGATTGAAGTGAACGTCGGCTGATTAGTTGTATAACCGCTGCGATCACATACCGTGTAGACGTTATGCGCGCGCGGATTGCAGCGGTTACCCTTTAGCGTTTAGTGTGGCTCATTGCAGAAGCTGAATTCGAAGATGTGTCTGGGGACTGGCTTGGAACAACCGCAATCACAGATCATGTGCCTAAGTAGATAAATATATTCGGCCATACGGTTCCCTTGTATTTTCTATGGCAGTACTAAATTTTACCAATCTATCCGCATTCACCGCGAGGCCTCTAATTGGTGGCTATGTTGTTGGCTTTATTAGTGACTTGTGCGATATTGATCGATATCGTCGCCGCAAGACCGTCAGGCGAGGGTTATGTTGTTTTAACCTGGGAATTAAACTTTGATTAGGCGACAAATTCTGCTCCCAATTCAGCAACGTTTTCAATAAATACAAAACCGACGTGGAATACAAAGACTATTATAAGGTTATGGGCGTCTCACGGGATGCCACTCAGGACGAAATCAAGCGTGCCTACCATAAGTTAGCACGCAAATATCACCCGGATGTTAGCAAGCTGGCGGACGCTGAAGCGCGATTTAAAGAACTGGGCGAGGCTTACGAAGTGCTTAAAGATCCGGAAAAGCGCGCGGCCTATGATCGTTTGGGAAAAGGCTGGCGCGAAGGGCAGGAATTCCGGCCGCCACCGGGCTGGGATCAGGGGTTTGAGTTTCACAGCGGCGGTGGTAGTGGAGCGGCTGGTTCTCAATTCAGCGACTTTTTTGAAAGCCTGTTCGGCCAGGGATTCGCCTGGGGTGGCGGCGCTGAGCGGGAATTTCACGCCCGGGGGGAAGACAGCCGGGCCAAAATACTGATCGACCTGGATGATGCCTATCACGGCGCAACTCGCACCGTTACTCTCAATAGGACCGAATTAGCGCCGGACGGCAAGCCTAAGGTCACGGCACACACCTTAAACGTGCATATTCCCAAAGGCGTTCATCAGGGGCAACATATTCGCCTTGCCGGGCAAGGCGGAGCGGGTATGGGACGTGGTAAAGCGGGTGATTTATACCTCGAAGTAGAATTTCGAGCGCATCCGTATTATCACATCGAAAGCCGAGACGTCTATCTGGACTTGCCGGTGGCGCCGTGGGAAGCGGCGTTGGGTGCTACCGTGAAAGCGCCGACACCGACAGGACCGGTGGATTTGAAAATCCCACCCGGTTCACATGCCGGCAGCAAATTGCGCTTACGGGGACGTGGCATTCCCGGCAAACCCGCCGGCGATTTGTATGCGGTGCTGCGCATTGTTTTGCCACCCGCAGACACAGAAGCCGCCAAAGCGGCTTATCGCGACCTGGAGCGGACGCTGAAGTTTAATCCACGGGCCCGCTTGGGAGTATAATTCCATACACTTGAGTAACTGATCATGAAACACCAATTACTACCATTGTTGTCGGGTGAAGTGCTGGAAGAGCATGAAAATCTGACCCTGGAAGAATTCTGCAGGGTATGCCGAGTGTCTGTTGACGAAGTGTATATTCTTGTGGAAGAAGGCATCGTAGAACCCAGTGGCCATGAAGCCAGAGTGTGGCGATTTCACGGCGCTAATGTACGCCGGGTCCGGTGTGCTGTTCAGTTGCGCAGAGATCTGGGCGTCAACTGGGCAGGCGCTGCCCTGGCGTTGGATCTGCTTGAGGAACTGCAGGAACTGCGCACCCGATTGCGTCGCTTTGAGGGAGAAAGCTAACCGGCCTATATTTAATTTTCTGGAACTTTAGATTGGTTTACACGCGCATGGCGCTAAACGCGATAATTCGTTCGTTTAGTTCGTGATGCCGCATATATTATGCGTTAGTGTTTAATATTCGGGCGGTGTATCTTGCGGAATTTCCATGGGTGGTTCGTTTGGCGGTGATTCCCAAGGGGGTTGGGAAGGTTCTTCGGAGGGTTGAGTGGGTGTAAAACCTGGTGGTTCTTCTTCCGGGGGGACTTCCTTGGGGCGGTCAGGCGGAATTTCTTGTGGTGGTTGCTTCGGTTGTGACGGTTCCGTCGGCGCTTGACTGACGTCGTTAAACATTTCTGTGTCTATATACAGACCAATACTCATTAGCTTTTCCTCTGCAATTATTTTCCTTGACGATTATTTTCTTATACTACGTTAATATAATACTGGTGTGCTACAAAATCTAAAGCGTGGCGGATACCTGTCAATAATACATTTCTTATTCTATTCTTATTTTATACTTCCGCATAGCTGGCGCATTGCGGAATTTCAATGAACCCAAAGTGTTATCTATTAATAATTGTCAGCTATTCAATCAAGCTGATGTTGGTTCCTGCAAAGGTTGTCGAACATTAAAAGTTCCCGCAAGGTGAAATTTCATCACTGACGATAAGCAGTGGACTGCAGGTTCGCGAGAACTTGCTATTGCATGGTGTTCAGCCTGCACTTCATGCAATATTCGCCCCGGCTGGTGGCAGGACACCGGATTTCTCTCTGCCTCGTAATGAAAAGTTATTGCTATTTTACGCGGTCCTGCAAAGACGGTTATTGAAAAGCAGTACCTAAAAACTAGCTTGCAACCGGGTTAATTGAGGAAATGTTTATCTAAATCAAAGTTTCGCCAACAAGTCTACAATATTATTACATTTTGGACTTTCCGATTATCTGACTCCGCACTTACAGAATATAAAACAACCCGATAAATACTACCCGTGTAAAAAACCGCATTGAAAGAACCGAACTAAAAGAACCGAACTAAAAGAACCGAACTAAAAGAACACTCGATAAAGAAGGACACACAGTGAACAACCAGGTTCAGCCCGGCGATCATCAACAAAATCGTGCAGAATCGAATCAAGCACGCAACCACGGTCACATTCTGGCAGTACGTGGCAATGTGGTGGATGTTCGTTTTCAGTCCCCGTTGCCGCCGCGTAACCAACAACTGCATACTGGTAAAAAAAACAAAGTGGTGTTAGAGGTTCAGATTCACCTGAGCAAGAATACGGTGCGATGTATTGCCCTAAATTCCAGCCGCGGATTGAGCCGGGGCATGGAGGTTATCGATACTGGTAGCTTTCTGCGAATGCCGGTGGGTAAGGCCCTGCTGGGGCGCATGTTGAATGTATTCGGTGAAGCGGTGGATGGTAAAGAGGCTGTGCAAGCCGAGGACTACTGGCCGATCCACCGCCCATTACTGCCTTTGGCCGAGCGCACCACGAGCACAGAAGTGTTTGCAACCGGTATTAAAGCCATAGACTTACTGGCTCCCTTGGAGCGGGGCGGAAAGTCGGGCATGTTCGGCGGGGCGGGCGTAGGCAAAACCGTGCTGATCAATGAAATGATTAATAATATGGCGCAACGATACGAAGGTTATAGCTTGTTCTGCGGTATTGGAGAACGCATGCGCGAAGCGGAAGAAATGTACAGCGCCATGCGTGAGTCGGGTGTATTGGAAAAAGCTGTCTTGATTTACGGCCAAATGAACGAGCCGCCTGGAGCGCGGTTTCGAGTGGGACATGCGGCGTTGACAGTGGCCGAGTATTTTCGTGATGTGGCAAAGCGGGATGTGTTGTTACTCATCGATAATGTGTTCCGCTTTGTGCAATCGGGAACTGAAGTCTCCGGCTTGATGGGGCGGGTACCCTCGCGAGTGGGTTATCAGTCCACGCTGGCTTCGGAACTGGCGGCGCTGGAAGAGCGCATCTGCAGTTCCCGCAGCGGTAGTATTACTTCTGTGCAAGCGGTGTATGTGCCCGCTGATGATCTTACCGATCCTTCCGCCACCCATATTTTTGCACACTTGTCGGCTTCTATTGTGTTATCGCGCAAACGGGCCAGTCAGGGTTTCTATCCGTCAATCGATCTACTGGCCACTGATTCCAAAATGTTAACCCCCACCATTGTGGGAAAACGTCACTACCAGGTTGCCCAGCAAGTGCGCAGCATACTGGCGGAATATGAAGATCTTAAAGACATAATCTCTATGTTGGGCATTGAAGAGTTGTCACGCGAAGACCGCGACAAAGTCAGCAAAGCACGTCGTCTGGAACGTTTTTTAACCCAGCCGTTTTTTACAACGGAACAGTTTACTGGCACTGCCGGTAAACTGGTACCACTGGAAAAAACCATCGAAGGCTGCGAACGCATTCTCGCCGGGGAATTTGCTGAAGTGGGAGAAAAGGCATTGTATATGATCGGTAGTGTGGATGAAGTCAATGTGCAACCAGAAACCAGTTTAGAAAATGCAAACCTTGCGTAACAAAATAAGAATAACGATCCATATAAGATGCTTAAACGGCAACCGCCCGCCGAACGAAAAGGCGAAAATAGATGAGCGATGATGAAACGCTAATCGATACACAAAAGATGCACTTGCGCATTCTGTTACCTACAGAGGTATTGGTGGACGAGGACGTGGTTAAAGTCATTGCCGAGGCCCACAATGGGGCATTTTGCTTGTTGCCCCGGCATGTGGATTTTGTCGCGGCGCTGGTGCCAGGTATTTTATGTTTCTACGATGAAGACGGAGAAGAGAGTTATGCGGCGGTGGATGAAGGTGCGTTGGTTAAATGTGGCCGGGATGTGTTTGTCTCCACCTTGAACGGGGTGCGGCACAATGATCTGCAGCAGCTGCATACTCTAGTAGAAGAACATTTTCTGGAACTGGATGAACACGAACGCAAAACCCGCACGGCGTTGGCGCGCCTGGAAGCCGGGGCCTTACGTGGTTTCAGGGAATTGCAGGAGAAATTCCGTGGCTGATTCACCGGGCGACTCTAAGGGTTTCAAACCCAAACCATCACTGGATAATACCATTGGCCAGCGCGCCGAGCGCAAGCGACGGGCACAGGAACAACGCAAACATACCGCCTGGTTTGGACTGGGTATGTTCGGGCTGGTGGGTTGGTCGGTGGCCATACCGACTTTGATCGGCATCGCACTTGGGGTTTGGCTGGATTCCCATTTCCCAGGCAAGCCTTCTTGGACGTTGACTTTTTTAGTGATCGGGGTAGCGTTGGGTTGCCTCAATGCCTGGTTTTGGGTTAAGCAGGAGAGCCAGCGTGATGGATAGCCCGGATACTCATAATTCGCAAGCCATCAAAACGCAGAAATTTTTGCTGGCTTTAAATCGTCAATTGTACCGCTGGCGACAGAAAGACAGAAAAAGGGAGTAAGCATGATCGATTTATCCATGGTGATTCTAATGTTCCTTGCCGGCGCGGTATTGGGCTTTGCGTATTTTGCCGGTTTGTGGTTTACCGTGCGGCACCTTCATAGTCGGAGGCGTCCGGCCATTTGGTTGGCGACGAGCTTTTTCGTTCGCATGGGCCTGGTGATCGCCGCGATATATTGGCTGCTTGCCGTTGCCCGTTGGGAGTACGTAGTGGCCGCATTGGTCGGGTTTTTGCTGCTGCGCAGCTTAACGATTCGGTTCCTGCGCCGAAAAATTTCAAGTTCAACTTCCAAACAAGAAACACCGGCATGAACATCAGCCCGGACGACGTTGTATTCTGGCAATGGGGTGGGTTTCCCCTCAACGCTACCGTGGCATACACCTGGCTGGTGATGGCGCTGCTGACGCTGATTTCCTGGTTGGTGACGCGCCGTTTATCCACTGGCACGGAAATCTCGCGCTGGCAAAACCTGCTCGAGGTGCTGGTGAGCGGTATACGCGATCAAATACGCGATGTCAGCCGCCAGGATCCGGGCCGCTATCTGCCGTTTGTGGGTACGTTGTTTCTGTATATTGCTATGGCTAATCTGCTCAACATAGTACCCGGCTATATGGCGCCCACCGGATCGCTTTCCACCACCACCGCCTTGGCCATATGTGTGTTCGTTGCCGTGCCTCTGTTCGGTATAGCGTACGAAGGGCCAGTAACTTATTTAAAACACTACGTCAAACCGACACCGCTGATGTTGCCGTTTAATATTGTTGGTGAATTTTCCCGTACCATTGCCCTGGCAGTGCGTCTATACGGAAATATTATGAGCGGTACGGTGATCGCGGCCATTTTACTGAGTTTGACGCCGTATTTCTTTCCGGTTGTCATGCAGTTGCTGGGTCTGCTCACCGGTATGATTCAGGCGTATATTTTTGCCATTCTGGCCATGGTGTACATTGCTTCGGCGACTTCTGTGCAAACCGGCAACAAAGACAACCTACCCAATAACAAGCTATCCAATAACAATACCGACAAGGCTGGTTAAAATTATGTTGAAAAAAATCATCGCATATTGGCATTTAGAAAACACACTATAGGTCTTAAACCAAGAATAAGGAGCACTTAATGGATAATATTTCACTCATCGGCATGGTGTCCGTAGTGACTGCCGGCCTGACCATCGCCATCGGTTCCATCGGACCGGCACTGGGCGAAGGCCGCGCCGTGTCACAGGCATTAAGCGCCATCGCCCAGCAACCGGACGAATCCAACACCATCACCCGCACCTTGTTTGTGGGCCTCGCCATGATCGAGTCCACGGCTATTTACTGTTTTGTGGTGGCTATGATATTGATCTTCGCCAATCCCTTTTGGGATCATGTCATCACCAATGTCGGCGCGAGTGTTGGTGCCGCGGCGGGGGGCTGATCCGTGAGCGTCGACTGGATTACAGTTTCCGCCCAGATTGTCAATTTTCTTATCCTAGTCTGGTTGCTGAAGCGCTTTTTGTATCAGCCTGTGATCCGCGCCATGGACCGTCGTGAACAACGCATTGCCGAACAGTTGGAACAAGCACGGCAACGCGAACATCAAGCGCAGCAGCAGCAACAACAATATCAGGAAAAAGCCAACGAACTTGATCGGCAGCGCGAGGACATTCTCAGTAAGGCCAAGGAGAACGCGGAACAGCAAAAACATGAACTGATGGATCAGGCCAGGGAAGAAGTCAGCGACATACGCAAACAATGGCAGCAGCAGGTCGAGCAGGAAAAACAAGCCTTTTTGAAAAATCTGCGCAGTAAATCCGCCGGTGCTATCCAGGCCATCGGCCGTAAAGCATTGAGCGAGCTTGCCAATGTTGAACTGGAAGAACAAGTGATCAGTTCTTTTTTGCTTCGCCTCAAATCCTTGGACCATAATACTCGTAAAGCACTTACGCAGGCATTGCAGGAATCATCCGAACCGTTGCGCATCCATACAGCTTTTGAACTGGATCCCGCTGTGCGCGGGCGCATCACCCGCGCAGTGCATGAACACATTGTCGAGGGTATTGAGACCGAATACTTCGAATCCGAACAATTACTGTGCGGGATCGAATTAAACGCCGGGGCACAACGCATTAGTTGGAGTTTGGCCGATTACCTGGACGGACTGGGCAAGCAAGTGGAAGATGCTTTTGCGTCCACCAGTTCCTCAAATAGGTAGGGATACTTGCGCCGGGAATTACACTTAGCCAACCCAGCTGCGATTGATTACACAGTGAAACCTTGCTGTTGTTGGCAGTAAATAATTTATTAGGAAACTAATGCTTCAAGAACTATTAGACGAAACCATCGCAACACTGCATAAGGTAGTGCAAGAGACCAAACCGCAGTTGCGTAAGCGTGAAACCGGCACGGTATTGCATGTGGGTGGAGGTATTGCCCGCGTAAAAGGTTTGCCAGGCGTGACTTCGGAGGAATTGGTGCAGTTTTCCGGTGGTGTATTGGGAGTGGCTATCAATCTGGATCCAGATGAAATCGGTATTATGTTACTGGGAGACAGCGACGAATTAAGTGCGGGCACAGAAGTGATCGCCACCGGCCGCGAAGCGGACACTCCTGTGGGTGAAGGGCTATTGGGTAGGGTGATCGATGCCACGGGACGCGCCTTGGATCAAGGTAAGTCAGTGGTTGTTAGTGAACGCCGCCCCGTGGAGCGGCCCGCACCGGCCATTATTGAACGAGCCCCGGTGACGGTCCCGCTGGAGACCGGCATCAAAGCCATAGACGCGCTGATTCCCATCGGTCGTGGTCAGCGTGAATTGATCGTTGGAGATCGCCAGACGGGCAAGACCTCCGTGGCCATCGATACTATTATCAATCAGCGCGACAAAAATGTAATTTGTATTTATTGCGCCATAGGTCAGCGCGGCACGGCGGTGGCGCGGGTAGTGGACACCTTGCGCCAACACGGTGTTATGCAAAATACCATTGTGGTGGTGGCTTCCGACGATGATCCTCCAGGGCTGAGGTTTGTCACCCCTTACGCGGCTACCTCCATGGCTGAATTTTTCATGGAACGAGGTCGCGATACGTTGATTATCTATGATGACTTAACCCGTCATGCACGTGCTTATCGAGAATTGTCATTGTTGTTGCGCCGTCCGCCGGGCAGGGAAGCGTATCCCGGCGATATTTTCTATATTCATTCCCGTTTGCTGGAACGCGCCACGCATTTGCACCAAGACCTCGGCGGTGGTTCACTGACCGCCCTGCCTATCATTGAAACTCAGGCGCAGGATATTTCGGCTTATATCCCGACCAATTTGATTTCTATTACTGACGGGCAAATTTACCTTTCACCAACGTTGTTTCACAAAGGGATACTGCCAGCCATTGATATAGGTAAGTCGGTATCCCGGGTTGGGGGTAAAACCCAATATCCTGCCTACCGCAGCGTCGCCGGGGATTTGCGTTTGTCGTATTCACAGTTCGAAGAGTTGGAAAGCTTCGCCCGATTCGCCACCCGCCTGGATGAAGACACCCGCGCCATCATTGAACACGGTCGGCGGGTGCGCGAAGTGTTGAAACAGGCAGAACATAAACCGTTGCGTGCCAGCGAACAAATGGCTGTGCTTAAAGCTGTCAATGCGGGGCTATTGGATGATTTGCCCGTTGACCAGGTAAGCGATGCCGAAGCTTCCATACAACAGGCCGCTCTGGATCAATTGCCTGAGTTGTGTAGCCGCATGGAAGCCGGTGAGAAACTCGACGACTCACTGTGGCAGCAAGTGTTGGATGTGGCCGGCGAGGCATTATCCAAGCTCAAACAGAACCCCCATCAATAAACGGGGAGGTTTTTGCAGAGCCTTGGCAAGTTACCATTTCAAATAATTGGAAGCAGCTTATGGAGTCCCTGGAACAACTGCACAACCTGCTGGACAGTCTGGAAGAATTGCGCACTATCGTCAAAACTATGAAAGCGCTGTCGGCAGCCAGTATCAGGCAATACGAGCAGGCAGTGTCCGCCCTAGGCGGCTACTATCGCACCATAGAACGCGGCTTACATGTGGTGTTAAAAGATATGCAGCGGTCGCCGCCGCCCCCCAGGCATGCGGCGGATTTCAAGCGACTGGCTGCAATAGTATTTGGTTCCGACCACGGCTTGTGTGGCCGCTTCAACGAAGAGATTTCCGGCTACGCAGTACAGAGCATGGCGTCGGTACAGGCGAATGCGAACAACCGTTTAATTTTAGCCGTCGGCGCGCGGGTAGCCGCTTCCCTGGAACAAGAGGGCGAAGTGATTGAAGAGAACTTTCTGGTCCCCGGTTCGGCCGTGCAAATTACTGCTACGGTGCAGCAAATATTGCTCAAGGTGGACGATTGGCGTGAACATGCCGGGGTGCACTATGTGTATTTATTTTATAACCGTCACTCAGGCGGGAGAGGTTATAGTCCCACCCGTCTGGAATTACTGCCCATAGACTTGCAGCGGTTTCATCGCCTCGAGGAAGAAGCCTGGCCATCGCGAAGCTTACCCACATTCAGCATGGATCGCGAAAACCTGCTAAAGCATTTATTGAATCAATATCTTTTCGTGTCGATTTTCCGGGCATGTGCCGAGTCTCAGGCCAGTGAGCATGCCAGCCGGCTGGCGGCCATGCAATCGGCGCAGCGCAACCTGGATGAGCGGCTGGAGGACGTCACCAGGATATTTCGGCGCGCGCGGCAAAATGTCATCACTTCGGAATTGTTGGACGTGGTGGCGGGATTTGAAGCTATCACAGCGGATGAATAGGTCGGAGTTGAAAACAAGACGGTAGGACGAATCTCATGGGTCAACGAATTCACCACATGCCCTTTGGTACTCAGATTCTTCCCGACGGGAGGGTACGGTTCCGCTTATGGGCGCCTAGCGCCAGG
>JAJDNG010000176.1 GCA_022340845.1 Gammaproteobacteria bacterium
CTGAAAAACACCGCTGAATATTTTACGGAAAATGAATCCGTTGCAAGCGAGAGAATTTTTAACGGATCGATCCCAGCAGCAGAGTCAGCCCTCCTCGCCTACGTTGAGTGTTTCATCGGTCGGTAACGTAGCAAAGGTATATTCACCACAAAACACTCGAAGAATGAAGTCGACGTTGCATTCGGAAAGCAACAAATGTCCAAATTCAATATGGGGGTTTAACCCTTTAACCCACCCTTACTTATCCTCTTCGGTTGCTTTGTGGAGAATTGCTATTGCCGTACTGGCAAACCAACATTTTGATCAAATGCAAGACCTTATTGCCGCTTATCGATTTTGCTAACAAATAAAATCACCGGAAACTGCTGCTGAAGTTCTTTGCTGTAAAAATTTGACATGGATACACCTTTGCTAAATTGAACACGGTCGTTGACTTGAATATCAATCCTCGGTCCTGCCAACCAAATATTCCCTAAATTACTATCAACATTGAGATAAGTGTACATGGAGGCATGCTGGACATGCAGAACGGTACCCTGGTTGGGCAATTGAGTGGTGTGTTGTTTTCGAGCCTGGATTTTTTCCCGATACGCTTGTGCCTCTTGCGCGGTTCCCCAGAATCCGATTTGCCCGGCCTGGTCAAAAGTCGCAAATTCCACCGAAGCCAGATAGCGGTCTTGATTGGTGCCGCCAACGAGATAAATCCAATCCTTATACACGACGGTGCTAAACATGGCCCTGGGCTCGGATAGCTCGGCCGTGTATTGCCAACGGGACAGCTCTCCATTGTCCTGCACCTGGGCAAATTCCACGCTGGCTAAATATTCCAAGCCAGTCAGCCCCCCCAAGGCATACACATAATTACCATAACCCGCACTGGATAATCCGTAGCGGCCCACTTGCAAGGGTGTGGTTTTCTGCCAATCCTCGATACCCCCCTGCTTGGCGGGGATTGCCCATTCGACATCGGTGATCCCGACCCCTTTCATTTGATCGTGCCCGCCAATAACATAGGCGTTGTTTTGCACTTTTTTAACGGTATTTACATACCGCGGCAGTGTCATGGTCTGTTCCTCAACCACCCATTCGCCCAGATGACCGTTCTCAAGAATGGGCGCTCGCTCCACGCTATCCAGCAGCGTACCGCCAAATCCACCCAGTGAATACAAGTAATCACCGGCCACTAGAATTTTGGAGCAACGGCGCGGCACCTTCATTTGGTTTGGCTCCACTTCCCAGGCTGACAAACTCCCGTCACTGTTGATATGCGCTCTTTCCGCCGAACGCAACAGATGCTCCCCATTAGGACCATTACCACCGCCCACGACATATATTGTGTCGTTATGCACAACGGCATCGATGAAACCTCGTTCCACATTCAACGCCGGGCCAAGCTGCCACTGACCCACTCCGCCAGTACCATCGATAGGCGCAAATTCCACCGTGGCCACGAAATCCCGTCCGTCCACACCGCCAATGACATAGATAAAACCGTTATGGGCGATTACCGCCGTGCCGGCGCGTGGTCCCCGTAGTGCACTGGTCTGGCGCCAGCCTCCAATCCACTGATGGTCGTTGGTTGGGGAAGCAGCTTGTGGTGTTCCGATTGAACCGGCTGAATTGTCAGCCTTCGGTTCAGGTTTGTTGTTGCATCCCCCGAGCAGGTAACCAATAGTCATTATTATGAGTAGTTTTTTCATAACACCCTCGGCCACTGACAATTTCAGTAAAGTTATAAGAATTTTATTACCACTCTGGCAATAAAAAAGCCCCGCCGGCTAGGAACCAAGCGGAGCTTGCATATTTATTTTGATAGTCTGTTACTCGCAATAGACGGTTTATCTAGCAACTTCGAACTTATAAATTATAATTGCTAAGCCGCGCCACTCCACCAAAACTGCCTATCCACAGACTGCCGTCTTTCGCTTCTGCCATGGAAAATACGTTATCGGCAAACAGTCCCTGCTGTTTGGTCAATACCTTAAAACCGTCACCCTGGTCATTGAACCGAGCCAATCCTTTGTTGGTGCCTATCCAAAGCTTGCCGTCTTTGCCTTGATTTAACATAAACACATGATTGCCGGGCAAGCCTTCTTTGGTGGTATAGGTTTTCCACGACGTGCCATCGAACCGGGATAGACCGCCACCCCAGGTGCCGCACCAGACAACACCCTTATCATCGACGACGATGGACACAATATAGTTTGGATTATAACCAACCTTAACATCGGTCAGGCCTTGTTCCGCTTTTTGTGTGGCATGGTGTTTCGACGCTTGTGCGGGATCGTTGGTAAAGGCAATGTCATCTTTCACTTTTTCGTACGGCGCCCCTAAGCCCTGCTCATGCTGCCAGTTTGTCCAATGCCGGTCTTTGTCCAAGCGGGCCAAACCGCCTTCGGTGGCAAACCATATATCCCCGTTTTTACCCACTTCTACGCCGTATACCCAGTCGTTCGGTAACCCGCCGTTGGTGCTCTCAATGGTAAAAGTTTCCCAACCCGCTGAATTATCCAAGTCACCGCCTGGTACAAAATTGACACCCGACCAAGTGGCTATCCAAAAATTGCCTTGCTCGTCTTCATCGATATCATAGACGAATTGATCCGCAAGCCCGTCGGGGATATTGTAGTTTTTCCACGCGTCGGTTTTGGGATCGTAAACCGACATACCGCCACCATACGTACCCACAATGATTTTATCTCTCAGTTTACTCAGGTGAAACACGCCGTTTGAGATCAAGCTGCCGTTATTAACATCGTATAACTTGTAGTCTTCGCTTTTTAGCGAATAACGTATGGCGCCGCCGGAAGTGCCTACCCATACCTCATCGCCATCGGCAATCATGCCTTTGACATTTCTGTTGCCGACACGAAAATGGGTAAATCGCGCCTGGTCGCCGGTCGCTGGGTGATTTGCCGGCATGGTATCACCACCGTCCGGAAGCAGCGCTTTGCTCGCGGATGCTTGCGGCGCTCCCGATGTCTGAGGTGCATTGTTTGCAGCGCTTGGTGATGCAGCATTTTGCTGGTTTTGTGCCTGGTTCATGCCGAAATTATATGCCGCTACCACTGCAACCCCGGCAATGATAATCACAATAGCCAACCCTTTCGCATTGATATTCACTAAAACGACCTCCGCTCTTTCCTAATTTTCCCAACCACTATTGCTGGGCGACAAATACAACCCCCAACTTACTCCCCACCCAGATCTCATTGTTCTCTGTTACTGCAATTGCATAGATATTATTATCCAGAAGTCCATCGTCTTTGGTGAAAGTGTACCAACTGGCCCCGTCATAATAAGTCAGTCCGGCATTGGTACCGAACCATAGATGGCCTTGCTTATCTTGGGTGACACTATAGACTATGTTTCCGCTTAATCCGTCTTCAGTGGTGTAGTTGGTCCACTTTTGACCGTCAAAATGACTTACGCCACCTCCCCACGTGCCGGCCCATATACTATCGTCTTGAGCGGCAATCAGTGTAAAAACATAATTGGGGTTGTAAGTCATCAACCCCTGATCCATTACGCTTAAGTCGTGGCGGCTTCTGGTGCCCAATCCAGTATTATCACTGATCGGCAAATTCTCTGTATTTGGCGCTCCCAAACCTTCTTTATGAGTCCAGGTGTGCCAGGTTTGCCCATCAAACATATTGACACCGCCTTCGGTGCCAATCCACACCTGGTCCTTGGAATCCACATCCAGACCGTAAACCCACTCGTTCACCAGCTCATCCAGGTAGGTTGTGAATTGTTGTGTCTGGGGATTATAAACATTCAGCCCTGCCCAGGTACCAATCCATATATTGCCGGTGGACTGTTCGGCAAAACTGTACACCCAATAGTCTGCCAGGCCGTGCATAGGGAAATAGGTTTTCCACTGCCCCGCATTTAACAGGGATATGCCTCCGCCGTTAGTGCCGAACCATTTTGTGCCTCCACTATCAACAAACATACCGAAGACGTATTCGTTGGCCAGACCTTGATCGCGGGTATAGGTATTCAGCATATTATGAGTGGCCAAATCCACTTCCAACACTCCTACTGATGTGCCAACCCATAAAGTATTTGTGCTTCCATCCACGGCCATGGATCTCACATACACATTGTCCCCCACATTGAAGGTTTCGTGCACTCTGTACCCCGCGATGGCAGGCAATGGCTGAGGCGTGAGACTTTGGTTTTGGTTTTGGTTTTGGTTTTGGTTTTGGTTTTGGTTTTGGTTTTGGTTTTGATTTTGGTTTTGCGCAATCTGGGATGGCGCCGGTGTCTCAGCGCTGCCGGCAGGTTGTGCCGGTTGCGGTCCATTGTCAGAACATGCGCTTACCAGCATAACGACGATAAATATCACCCCGGTTAATACCGGTTTTGTTATTCTAATTTTCATTAATTAAACGTCCTGATATAAGCAATCACGTCCATAATTTCCCGTTCTTTCAAAATGCCTTGATAGGACGGCATGATGCCCTTGCCCGCACTTATGAAGGCTTTCAATTCGAAATCCGGTTTCGCCAGGAAACTGGGCTGCAGAAAATCCGGCGTACCGGCAATAATGCCTGTGCCGTTGGCGCCATGGCATCTGACGCAATGCTCGTTATATACGTTTGCCCCCAGGAATGGATCACCGGCGAATACATTTGTGGAATATAACAGAAAAATCGACAGAGCCCCGGTAACAATATTTTTAGTTTTCATAATGGCTATTTACCCCGCAAAAAGAATTCACAGACTGCGAGGAATTAAGGAACCGCGCTGTCAATGATTATTTTTAGATCCTGGTTGCCCAGTTTAATGACAGAGCTGGAACCTTTCAAATCGCCGCTTTGCGGCATGGCATTGCCTGTCTTGGAGATTCTAGCTCCGACAACGATTTCGGAGTAATTGGACAGCTTCATCGAGGGATTCATCGCCATGCTGTCATCCAGAGCAAAAGCCAGCGGCAAGTCCTTAACTTGTTTTCTGATGATCGCTAGCGGCATACGTGGTCCCTCCGCCGCTCGAGCAAACACATATAACGTGTCTTCCGGCGATACTCTGCTGGACAAGGTAGGGTCTAACTTAATCACTCCGCCGACAGTGGCAGCAGATGTGCTGCTTTGACTGGAAACCGGCGTGGCGCTGCCGGCGCTCGCGGCGTTGCTTGCAGCGCCCACGGATTGGTTAATTACGATATTCAAACCCTGGGCACCGACCTTAATCACGTCGCTGCTACCTTGCAAATCGTCCGGTTGCGGCATGGCATTGCCCGTCTTGGAAATACGCGCACTGACCACGATGTCGTTAAATCTGGAGAGTTTCATTTGAGGATTCATCGCATCGGAATCATCCATCACAAATTCGATCGGCAAATCGCTGACTTGTTTTTTCAAAATGGCCAGCGGCATGCGAGGGCCGTTGGCCGCGCGGGCAAAAATAAATACGGTATCACTGGGTGACACTGAATCAGCCAGCGAAGGATCTAAGCTCACTTTGCCGCTGACGCTGGCGTTGGCAGCATCCCCACTGGATTGTGCTGCGCCCGACTGAGCCGCTTGTTGCTGTGTCTGCAACTTGGCGAGCATCTCCGGATCCAGCTCTTCGCCCATCAGTTGCTTGATCTCAGCAATGTTGCGCAGCATTTGGGTATGGCCGTCAGTACCCTCCGGAAATAACGTAATCAGCTTTTCCCAGTATTGCAATGCTGCGGGATAATCTTGCACCTGATACGCAGCGGTGCCCGCCAGCCACAAGGCTTTTTGATGAAACGGTTCCACTTGCAACGCTTTTTTCACCAACTCGTAAGGCCTACCTTGCATATTGCGGCCTTGCGCCATCGCCAAAGCATCGGCATAGTCTGCCAACACATTGGGATCTGCCTCGTTGGTCATGGAAGCCACACGGCCAAATGTCTCACTGGCGGCTTGATAGTTTTTCAAAAAATAATAAGAGCGCGCCAACATAGTCCAGCCTTCCATGTCATCAGGATTGGTTTGCAAGTGCTCCTGCAGCTTGCGGATTTGCTCCTCCAGAGTCCCTTCATGGCCTTCGGTTCGTTGGGCGATTTGCGCTTCTTCTGGACGCAACCCTGACTCACCACTGCCCAAATATTGGTACAATGTAATGGCCGCAACCGGCACAATCACCGCCACGGCGATAGCGGTTTTGTTGCCCAATTTCTCAAATCGGGACACCGATTCTGTGGATTCATCACCGGAAACATCTTCCAGAAGACTGCGTTCCAGGTCTTGTTTCGCCTGATCAAACTGCTCCTGAGTGATAGTGCCAATGTTTACGTCAGCTTGTAGCTCGGCGACCTGGTCCTTGAACAGAAGAACATTCAGTTCTTTGCGACGAATGTGGTCTTTTTCCGATTTTTTTTGCGCCAATGGTGGCAACAAAAACAACAGCGCCGCAGCGATCAGCAGCGCTGCCACTATCCAAAATACTATCATGATGGTTTAACCTCTCCCCCACTGTTTTTTCCCGCCGTTGATACATCCGCACTCAACAGGGATTTTAACCGCTCACTTTCGTCAGCGGATAAGGGAGTATCGGCAATCGCTAGCTTTCTTTTTCTTAAATTGCTTATCAGTAGCACCACTCCCACAACCAACAAAATAAACGGTCCCGCCCATAACAAATACGTAGTTGGCTTAATCGGCGGCCGATAACGCACGAAATCCCCGTATCGTTGCACCATGTAATCAACAATTTCTTTTTGCGTTTTTCCCGAACCCACCATATCCCTGACCTGGTTCTTTAAGTCAATCGCCAGATCAGCATGCGAATCCGCAATGGTTTGATTCTGGCACACCAGGCAACGCAGCTCTTTGGCAATATCGTTAACGCGCTTTTCCAGTTGCGGATCCGCTGCCAAAGGCTGGGCTTCTTTTGCGAATACAGCAATGGCGTTAAAACCTAAGACTAAACTCAACACTGCTATAACTAAATGTAATCTCATGCGCATCCTTCCACCCTTTGATATTCAGTGGGTGTAACTTGGGGGTCTTCCTGTTCCAAAACTTTAACCAATGGCATAACGCATTCGTTCAGAATATTCGTCGAAATCGGGCCGATAACTTTATGCCGTATGATCCCTCTTTTGTCGATAATGAACGTCTCAGGTACGCCATAAACACCGTAGTCAATCCCCACATTACCTTGAAAGTCCACTACGCTTATCTCATAGGGATCACCGTGCTGTTTTAACCATTGCCGTGCCTGACTGGGAGCGTCTTTATAGTTCAGGCCGTAGATGGGAATCTCTCCACGGCGCCTCATTTGCACAAGCAACGGATGTTCTTGGCGGCAGGCCACACACCAGGACGCCCAAACATTTAACAACCAGACTTTGCCGAGCATGTCTTTGTTGGAAAACTGTTCGCCCATGTTCTCCAGTTTCTGTAGCGTAAAATCCGGTGCCGGTTTGTTGATAAACGGCGAGGGCACTTCCCTTGGATTTAAAGACAGACCTCTATAAAGAAATGCCGCTACGACAATAAAAATGATCAGCGGCACTAAATAACGTATATTTTTTGACATAGTCACGACTCTAACGTAGTTACGACTCTAACTTAACTCATCCGTACCGAACAATAAAACCGGTTATTTTTCGCTAGTCGCTACTTTGTGAGCGGTAGCACCCTGGACACCCTCGCCGGCTTGCGCCAACTCTTCCTCTTCGCGTTTTTTGGACACCAGACGGTAGCGACGATCACTAATGGCCAAAAATCCGCCAAACGCCATAATAAAGCAGCCGACCCATATCCAATCAACAAACGGTTTATAATAAACCCGCACACTCCAGGCACCACCACTCACCGGCTCCCCTAAAGAGACGTACAAATCGCGAAACAAACCGGTATCAATGGCCGCTTCGGTCATGGGCATGGTCTGCACCAGATACTCCCGTTTTTCAGGGTACAAGTTGGTGACCAAATCATCGCCCTTAGTCACCTTAATATGGCCACGATTGGCGTTATAGTTAGGGCCTTTGACTTTACTGACACCGTTAAACTGAAATGTATATCCGCCCATGGTCACGGTATCGCCCACTTCCATGCGCATGTCTTTTTCCACTTCGTAACTGGTGACCATGGTAACGCCCATAACAAACACCGCCACGCCGAAATGTGCCACACACATACCCAGAAAGCTGTTAGGCAATCCCACCAACTTGGAAAAATAGTTGCCCGGGCCTTTCACTTTTTGCACCCGCTCCACCAAGGTAATGACTACGGCGGACGCCACCCAAAAGGATAAAGCAAAACCCAATGGCCGTAATAGCCCCCATTCACCCATGGCAAACGGTGTAACGATAGCCATGATAATTGCGATTGCCGCCGCCCATTTAAGGCGTGAAACCATATCCATCACATTCGCCTGCTTCCAGCGAGTGATAGGCCCTATAGCCATCAAGAACACTGCAGGTGCCATTAAAGGCACGAATACCGCGTTAAAATACGGTGGTCCTACGGAAATTTTGCCCATCCCCAGAGCATCCAACAACAATGGGTATAAGGTGCCAAGCAGCACCGCGGCAGCGGCCACAACCAGCACCACATTGTTCGCCAATAAAAAGGTTTCCCTGGATACCAGGTGGAACTTGCCCCCCATTCCCACTTTGGGGGCCCGCCAGGCAAACAATGCCAGCGAAGTGCCAATAGTAATCAACAGCAGAATCAGGATAAACACGCCGCGCTCGGGGTCGGTGGCAAACGCATGCACTGACGTCAATACACCGGAGCGCACTAAGAATGTGCCTAACAAGCTCAAGGAAAAAGCGAAAATCGCCAGCAATACTGTCCAATTTTTAAAACTCCCACGCTTTTCCGTCACGGCTAACGAATGCACTAATGCCGTTCCCATCAACCACGGCATGAACGAGGCGTTTTCCACGGGATCCCAGAACCACCAACCGCCCCAGCCCAGTTCATAATATGCCCACCAACTACCAAGACCTATACCCATGGTGAGAAACATCCAGGCGACCGTGGTCCAGGGGCGTGACCAGCGCGCCCAGGCCGCATCCAATCGGCCACTGAGTAATGCCGCAATCGCAAATGAAAACGCCACCGAAAAACCCACATAGCCCATGTACAACATGGGCGGATGAATTACCAATCCCGGGTCTTGTAGTAATGGGTTGAGGTCGCGACCGTCCATAGCCGGTGGCAACAGGCGATCAAAGGGATTGGAAGTAAACAGAATAAACATATAAAAACCAGCGGACACGAGTCCCATCACACCGATGACCCGAGCGACCATATCATCAGGCAGGTTTTTACTGAACATGGCCACCGCGCCGGTCCACACTGCTAAAAACGTTACCCACAATAACATGGACCCTTCATGACCGCCCCAGATAGCGGAAATCCGATAGACCGTAGGCAGCATGGAGTTAGATTGCATGGCAACGTAAGTCACCGAAAAATCGTTTTGGATAAAAGCATACATCAGGCAACCGAACGCGGTGACGACAAACACCAGTTGCGCTTGGGCGGCGGGTTTGGCGATGGCGACCCATGATTTGACCCCCAGCTGTGCGCCGGCGATGGAAACCACGGCTTGCACAATCGCTATACATAAAGCCAAAATCAGTGCGAAATGTCCTATTTCCGGTACCATTGCTGCCCCTCCTGTTAGTTGTTACTATTTATTACCGTCTTATTCCGAAATGCTGGCTGACGTCTGCTTTTTGGCTTTTTCCAAAGCATCTGCCACCTCAGGCGGCATATAAGTTTCATCGTGTTTTGCCAGTACTTCCGATGCTTTGAATACGCCACCAGCATCCAGCTTACCTTGCGCAACCACGCCTTGGCCTTCGCGGAACAAGTCCGGCAGAATGCCGGTATAGATTACGGGTATGGTATTGGCGTTATCGGTGACCATAAAGTGTACTGTCAGGCCGTCGTCTTCGCGCTTCAAACTGCCCTCTTCCACTAGGCCGCCCAGGCGGAATGTCCGATCTACGGGGGCTTGCTTAGCCTGCACATCGCTGGGACTAAAGAAAAAAACCATGTTGCTGTTGAAGGCATTAAAGATCAGCGTCAAGGCAACGCCCAGCACCGCTAAACCAGCAACTATTATCACCAATCGTTTGTGTCTCGCTTTCATTTGTCCACCTGTGTGTTCATACGGACCATGCGTGCAAGTCTTTGCAAGATGGTTCGTTTGTTACGAATGACTAAGATAACTTCAATTAACATAAATACTGCGGTAACACCGTAAGAGCCCCACACATAGAAGGCGTAGCCGCCCATCGCAAAAAACTCGGAGATATCGCTCATTTTTTATTTGTCACCAATTCCTGTACCCACGTGGTTTGTTTTTCCCGCTCCAGGATGATGTTGCGCGCCCGCATCAATACCACCGCAATCGAGTACATCCAAAAAGCAAATACCATAATCATCATGCTGTTCAGCATGGCGGCGGCCATTTTTGGTGCCATGGTAGGGCTAACCGACGCCCCTTGATGCAGGGTGTTCCACCATTTTACGGAAAAATAAATGATGGGTACGTTCACCACACCGACCACAGCAATGAGCGCACTGGCCCTGGCAGCTCGGCGAGGATCATCGATCGCCGACTCCAGTGACATAAAACCAATATACAAGAACAATAAAATCAGTTCCGACGTCAAGCGAGCATCCCATACCCAATAAGCCCCCCAGGTGGGTTTACCCCACAGTGCGCCGGTCCACAACGCGATAAACGCGAACATTGCCCCGGTGGGCGCCATGGCGGATGCCATCATCTCCGACATTTTAATATTCCATACCAGTCCCACAAAAGCGTACATGGCCATGACGATATAAATGAACATGGACATCCATGCTGCGGGTACGTGTATAAAAATGATGCGATAACTATCGCCTTGTTGATAATCTGTGGGGGCAACAAAAAAACCAATATATAATCCGATTACGGTTAACACCACCGCCAGGACAGCGAAAACGGGGATCAATTTGCCCGCCAAGGGATAGAAATTTTTCGGGGAAGAAAAATATAACCAAATTATTGAATTTTGAAAGGCCATTTATCGATGCTATTCCAAACTGAATTCCAAACTGAATGCCAAACACACTAATCCAAACTGATTCGTAATGCGGCGGCGGTAGCCCATGGCGCCATTACCATTGACATGGCTAAGAAGGCGCCCAGCAAGGACATGTGCGCTTCCACTCCAAGTCCAGCGGCGGCGGATTCCACCGCCCCGGCACCAAAAATCAGTACCGGAATATACAATGGCAGCACTAATAATGAAACCAGTACTCCCCCGCCACGCAATCCAACCGTCAGCGCGGCTCCTACCGAGCCAAGCAAACTCAGCACCGGCGTACCCAGTATCAATGTGACCATCAAAATCCCAATGGATTCCGCATTCAGTCCCAATTGCATACCTAATAACGGCGAAAATATCACCAACGGTAGCCCAGATACCAACCAATGAGCAACCACTTTGTTTAACACGATGATCGCCAACGGATGCGGCAGCAATAATATTTGTTCCAAGGTGCCGTCCTGGTAATCGTCGGAGAATAATCTCCCCAATGACAGCATGGACGCAAGCAAGGCAGCCACCCAAATAACACCGGGGGCAATTTCCCGCAAGATATCAATTTCCGGCCCCACCCCTAAGGGAAATAAACTGACTACAATCAAAAAGAAGATCAGCGTCGTCAATACATCCGCCCGACGGCGCATGGCCAGGACTAAATCGCGCGCTAGCATGGATCGGCAAGCGGTAATCAGGCTAGGCTCAGTCATTAGATTTGTGTATTAAGCATCCAGATTAATGTGCCTGATTTTGCCGGTATCGATCTCGACTTCCTGATGGGTGGTTAAAATGACCATGCCGTCTTCCCGCACATGCTCAGCGATAAGCGTTTTTAATAAATCCACCGCTTTCACATCCAATGCATTGAACGGCTCGTCTAATACCCACAGCTTGGCCTTGTGCGCCAATAATCTCGCCAGGGCAACCCGGCGTTTTTGGCCCGCGGATAATACCTTGGTGGGCAAGTCTTCCCGCCCGGCCAGCCCCATCTTGGCTATCGCATTCAACAAGCTGTCTTCCTCGCCAGGGAGCCCGGCCATTTGGCCGGCCAGACGCAAATTTTCTAACGCCGTCAATTCCCCTTTGATGGCGCCTAAGTGTCCAAGGTATATCAACTGGTTGAAAAACTCGTCACGAATGGCGCGAATATTTTTCCCCCGCCATAACACCTGGCCATCTGCAGGCGCCATCAGACCGCACAGGGTACGCAATAAACTGGTTTTGCCACTGCCGTTGGAGCCCCGCAAATGCAATAATTCGCCTGCGTGCAATGTGAAATTTAGCCCTCGGAATAAGCGGTGATCCCCCCGCACGCATTCAAGGTCGCGTACTTCTAACATCCCGCCTCGTTAAGATAATAATTGAATTACGAATTTCATGACTGGCGGGAGTTTACCACTTTTTTAACGCCATTCTCTATTAAATTCCCCGGAAATCCACAATCGCGAAAACTGATCAACAATTGTACAGATTAAGGGGTTAACGTTACGGCAAGCGATTTTATTTCATTAATGGACTCCAAAGTGTCCCAATATCGCCAACCCTCTACCACTTTTAGCAATTTTCCGTCGGGACCAATAAAAAACGTGGACGGAAAAACCCTGACACCAATCCGGCTTTCGGCATTCAGCATGTTGTGATCCAGATAGTTTTCGAAATAGATTTTACGGTCAATCAGAAACTCCCTCACTAAATGATCGTCTTCATCCACCGAAAGCCCTATCACTTGGAATTTCTCCTCATCCAGTAACTCGGAAAGCCGATCCAGGCTGGGCATTTCATGCCGGCAAGGCCCGCACCACGTAGCCCACACATTGAGTATGGTCAATTTGCCAGTGGCCAAATTGAGTGTTTTAGGATGGTTTTTTAAATCCCGGACGGTCAAATCGGGAAAGCGTTCGTCAGGGTGAATTTTCAGTTCCGGTGGGGGTTTGTTGCAAGCGGCGATCGCCAGACTAAATAGCAACATCGCCCAATAGTGGCTCTTAATTCCGTGTGCTTTAATGCAATCCCTCATTCTGCGCTTTGCGGCGAAGTTCCTTCTGCGACGGTGGACGTAGTTGCATCTTTATTCGGATTTCTGGGTCCAGGCACACGACCTAAAATTTCTTCCCATTCCCATAATGCCGAGCGGGCTTTAGCCAAAAAAGGGTCGTCCGGGGTGGACAGATGGATATAACTGCGCATGGCACCCAATGCCCCTTCATAATCTTCATTGCCTTCAAATGCCAGCGCCAGGCCGTAATAAGCATTGGCTTGCTGCAGATGTAAATCGATGGCTTTGGAGAAAGCCACGATTGCGGGCTCCCATTGCTCCAGTCCCAAGTAGGCATAGCCGATATTCACATACGCTTCCGGCAGTTTGGGTTGTAATTCAATCACTTGATTCAATGCCATCACGGCATAGTCATACTGTTTGGCATGCAGTAAGGCGACGGCTTGCTCAAAACGCTGCTTAACCAACTGCGCATCCGCCGCACTCATTCTTACCGTCAAATCTTGCTGCTCGGGCATAGGCGGATTCTTAAGTGGCGCGTGGACCATATCCTGTTGCGCCGCGGCTACGGCTTGCGGCCGCAAATAACCTTCGACTTTTTTCGCGGCATTGTAAGCGGTTGTGGCCGTTGCAGCGTAGCGTTCGGTCAGATCCGCCGCTAACATGACCAACGCCAGCGCCGCGGCCATGGCCAGCGTTGCCACCAAATTATCGAAATGTGCGTTGCTCACTTGGGAACTTGAAACCATATCCAACCAGTCCTTTAAACTGCAAAATTAAACCATGTCTTTAAACAATTTTTTTTAAGAAATGCTTTTTGGCAATGCAATGACACTGTGGAGCGACACTATGCCATTTAGCCATGTCCTTAAAATACAGTCCTTAATATACCGTCCCTAATATACCACCCTAAATGTACTGCCTTTAAACCATCCCTTTGTGGGCGGCCGGACTGATGTACGGTGCGCCAAAATAGGTGGCAAACGCCATACAAAAAATACCGATAATAATCACTCCGCTGACCCAGTGCGGGACTTTATACGTCAAACGCACATGCAGACCAATGGCCAGAAATAGCCAGGTAAGAAACGCCGAGGTTTCCAGGGAATCCCAAGCCCAATACCGTCCCCAGGCATCTTGCGCCCACACGGCACCAGCGATCAGCATTAAACTGTCAAATACCAAGGCCAGCATCATAAAACGCCACGCCAATCGGTCGACCACCTGGTCCGACGGCATGCTCCGAAACCAGCTCTGACCCAGCCGCGTGGTTCGTAAAATCATCACCCCGGCCAAGCCCACTCCCGCCAATAGCAACGCTAAAAACAGCTTACCTAATCCGACGTGGGACCATTTCCAAATGTTGTAGTAGGTAGCGGGAAAATGGCTCGCCGTGGGCTCCAGAGTCAGTACCCAACTGCCTAAAACCCACATAATGGGTAAGACAATAACCGCGCTGGGCCTGAACCCCGGCAATCGCCAATACAATAAGGTAAAGATCAATCCCAAACTGCACAGCTGACTCATTAGCAGTTCGAACAAACTGATCCACGGACCGTGCCCGATGCGCACCCAACGCGCGCCTATGGCCGTCGCCAGCAACAACACCCCCAGGGCTAAACAGCCCAACACTATGTATTCATGGGTTTTATGTTGGATGATGGGCATACCGGCGTAACGTGGTGACACACCCCACATGGATACCAGCGTGGCAATCATATACGCCGATAGACCTGCCCATAACCAGGGGATTTCAGCTACCATCGCGCTACCCGGGCTCATGAGCGTCCTTTTGATGTAGCGGCCAGATCTTGACTGGAAGTTGATATTGGCATTGTTTGATCTTTTTTCGGTTGTGTTATTGGTTGCTGTGTTATTGAGGGTCTAATCGGCTCGGGCAAGATTTCACTTAATGGTTCTTCGGGTTCATCTTCCATCCACGGCTGTAAATTGATTTTTTGCCAAAAATGGAATCCCAATCCTAGCACTCCTGCCACTGCAATAAAAAACATCCATTGAATGGTGGGATCGTAAAATATCCGGTACCCCATCCACATGGTGAGCTTGTCGAATTGTAATTCTCCACCGGGCAACGGTATGCGATCACCGACCCGCAGTTCCCGACGTACATCGTTGTTTGTGACTACCAACACAGCGCTGGAGTTCCGGGCATCCAGGGTCCAGGCCTGATCTTGCGTCAGCCCCGCATTGATTTGCAGCCAAAATTTAATATCCAGTTGAGTACCAGGCGGTGTCCAATGATTATCTTGTTTATAGTCAAACAAGGGGTAAGACGGCATATTCACCACTCCGGTGACGGGCTGCCCCCCATCCGGTGTCCAGCTTAAAAATGTACTAAATCCTTTATTGTGAGTGGTGTAAAACCGGTAATCTTCAATCACCAGGACCCGGTCATCACCAATGACTTTTTCAATCCATTGACCTGTTGAATTTTTCACCATCACATGGCTATGGGTCAAACCCCGCTGCAATCCTGCCGCGTATTGCACGGTAAACGGACCTTGGATAAACGCTACCCGATCCAGATCCCCGGAGTGCCAGACTCCGGAGCGAACCTCCAATAATCGATCGGCACTGAATTCGGTTCCAATGGGAATTTCAGCGTGTGCATCCAGATGGGTCAAGCGACCAAAGCCGGCTACGATCACCAATCCCAATAAACACACATGAAACACCAGCAGTCCGGGCTGGTGGTTAATTCGCTTGTTGGTGATTATGGCCGCGACAAGATTTATCGCCAAAAAGGATAAGGGAATCACCACGACCCACATGGGCACATCGGCGGGATTGCCGTAAATCAGCACTGACCCGGTTATCAGCAACACCATGCCCACGAGGGTGATTTTCAATGACGCCAGGCGACGCAATACTTTAAACATAGACTAAGGCAACTAAATCCTAACGTAACGCAGTAGTATACTAATGGTTGCCGCCGGTGAACAGGCTATATATCGACATGTGGACAAAACCACACGCAAAGTGTTATACCACGTCAGATTAAATTAAAACTAAAAAGCAGAGTATTATGAAGGGGTTGTTGTTGGTACTGCGGGCGCGTTGCGATTCTTGTGCATTAAAAAATCCTGCGCCACGGCTACGGTTCACACGGTCGTACACCACGAGCATATTCTATTCCCAGCCCACTGGCCTACAACAGCTGGAACGGCTACCCAGCATTTTTCTTTAATTCCACCAGCCATGCAAAAACACGCCACCAACCTGTCACCGCATATCTATGTGCTTGCTACCTTTGTCACGGCGGCAAGCATGTTAATGATCTACCAGCGGGTGAAATTCGAAAACCAATGGTTTTTGCTGCCGCTGGTGGCATTGGCTTTACTGTATGCGGCGGTTAATTTATATCGTCAGATTGGGGGAGCAAGCCGCTTTACTTTTTTAGAAAACATCAACTGGATACTACTGGTCAAACGATCATTGGCTCGCTATGTCGTTTGGCTGGTGATCATTTTTTCAGCCAAAATGCTGTATCACCAACTGCCGTTTTACGGCACGGACAGGTTCCAGGCGAATTTTCTGTTTTTTGAGCAGTTATTCACGGCGTATATTTTTGTGGGCTTGCCGTATTTTTTGCTGACTTTATTAGTTAAATCGTCGCGCCAGGAAGACTTTTACGATCCGGCAATTCGCCTCATACATATTGTCAAGCAGTTGGTAATGGGCTTGGTTCGAGAAGATAAAAATAAAGCGGCGTATCTGGTATTACGCAACAAAGCCAACCGTAAAGTTTTACTGAACCTGGTGATGCGGGCGTATTTTATTCCCATTATGGTCATTCAGGTATTGGGCAGCACATTATCCAATCTGGAGATGCTTGACCGCATTACAAACGACAACCATATTTTAAATTTTTTATACTTTGTCACGACGTTTTTATGGACCATGGACATTATCAATGCCACATTGGGTTATTGTCTTGAGTCGCGTTGGTTGGAAAATCGCAGCCGCTCCATAGACATGACCATTACTGGTTGGCTGGTCTGCTTTTGCTGTTATGAACCACTCAATCAATTCACCGGCGCATTATTTCCGTTCGCGCCCTTTGTGGCCACCCACAACCCTCAGGATTTGATTGTCGCGAACCTGAACTTTCTCATTGCTTTCAAGGTAGTGGAAATTATCTTGCTTTGCGGGCATATTTACTCAGACGTTTCACTAGGCCCGTCGATTGTCAATATCACCTTCAAAAGACTGCAATCCCGCGGGCCCTACGGACTGGTTCGCCACCCCGGCACTACCACCAAACTATTGTATTGGCTCAGTCAGTCGATCGTCTACAAACAATTCTGGACATTAAAAATACTCTATGGTTACAGCATGTGGGCAGCTATCTACATTGGGCGGGCATTAACCGAGGAGCGCCATTTGAAAAAATATCCGGAATACCGCGAGTATATCAAGAAAGTCAAATACCGGTTTTTGCCTTGGTTATTTTAGTGAGTGGTTAATTCAGGTGACAGGTTGTTTTAGTGAATGGTCGTTTTAGTGAGTTTGTTAATGGATTGCAGCGTCGATTACAACATCCGTAATGACACCGTCATTGCGCACATCGTTTTGATGCTTTAAGCGACCTGTGGTTGAATCCACGGAATACAGCGAAACCTGATTGGATTCCCGGTAAACCAGATAAGCGAACTGTCCGCTGGCCTCAATT
>JAJDNG010000209.1 GCA_022340845.1 Gammaproteobacteria bacterium
ACGTATTGAAAACTAAAAAGAATATTGCTGTCGTTATTTACAATTACTGAAAAAGCTCTATGATTTGATGTTTGGTTTTTCGGGCCAAACTCGGAGCCTGAATTCGAACAATAAAATACATGTCTGATACTCAATCTCAAATCATTTGCCGCGAATGGCTCACGCAACTGGGTCAGCAAGATACCTATATCGGCCGGCACGACCAAACACCCCTGATCGATCAAAACCTGCAAGAGCTTGCTGAAGGATTGCAACGTTTGGAAAAAGACATGGGATCCCGCTTACTGCGGTTAATGGAGGAAGTACGCTCCGATTTTGCCAAACAGACGCAGATCATTGAAGAAGCAATAACCAATATTGAAGCCGCGTTTGCCCAATTGGAGCAATCACCGCACAAAGCGATTACCAACAAGCGGCTCTCTTACGCGCTTGATCAACAGGTAAATTTATTATCGCGCCGACTAAGGCCACGCATGTTGAGGGCTCTGGAGAAACTTTCGCCAAAATACAAAACCGTGGAAAAACCTCTACTGGAGTTGAATAGTTTTCGCTTACATACGACTAAGCCGCTTGCCGACCATCTTTGGTTAATGCGAGTCCGCAAGCCGCGGGGCACGGTGAAACCGGGAATCAGCATTTTTGAACTGGAATTCAAACCTCGCCTCAACCGATTGTGCCGCTGGCCTTTTATCAGTGCGTTGAAGTTTTCGGCACTGCGCTTGCGTTGCCAACTACGTTATGCATTCTATCGGTTACCGTTTAAAGCCATTGCTACGGAATGTTTGATTGCCGGAAGCGATATTACGCCCGCACGGCTAGTTCAACGCCATTTAGCGACTCATGAGGAACTGCAAAACCGTTTGGCCGATGCCTGGCGGAGCCTTCGCTATAACTTGGAAACGGCATCGACTGAATTGGATGACATCAGTGATAGCTTGCGCAGCGGGCGGCGGGAAGAGATTGGCGAGCGTCCCCTGGAACTGCGTACTATGGTGTTTGATGCCTTGAGTGCCTGCCTGGAAACCATGGACGATGTTGCGGTTATCTATGCCAGTTTCATCGAAGCCATCGCTGCGGAAATCGCTCAAGATCATGCAAACGCATTGACGGACATAAAACAAGGAATTCGCGACTCTCGCACTCTCAAGGCACGGGTGCGTTGGGCATTGCGATCGCGGAAAAAAGCCTGGCGAAAATGGCTGGACGGGATTCAGGAATCCACGAAAAACGATCTTACGGCCATTAAGGAATTTTCGGCAAAGTGGGGAGCCCGTGCTCTCTGGTTGAATTGGTTGAGCAATATATTTAGAACGCAGCAACTGATGGAAGAATCGCTATTGCAGCTAACCGATCTTCCCACCGAAGCGGAATTGCTGGAACAATGCAAATCTCTGCCCCCTATCTACCGCCGGTTATTTCAAAATGAGCCCCTGACCAATCGCGAGTTTCTCGTCGGCATGGAAGACGAGTTGAAATTGTTGGCTGAGACCTATGAACGCTGGCGCTCGGGACGGGCATCCAGTGTCGCAATCATTGGCCCGGAAGGTAGCGGCAAGACCAGTTTATTAAATTGTTTTGAAAATGAACTGGAAGAAGACGTAAAGGTGATGCGTGCTGAAATCACGCACCGCATGTTGACCAGCGCCGATGTAATCAACATGCTCGAGGATGTGCTGCAAATCCAGGAGCCCAGCGACTCCGCGGCGGAATTGATCAACAAAATACTGCGCA
The DNA here is from genome assembly GCA_022340845.1 of Gammaproteobacteria bacterium. Classification (GTDB taxonomy): domain Bacteria; phylum Pseudomonadota; class Gammaproteobacteria; order SZUA-152; family SZUA-152; genus JAJDNG01. The sequence goes on from JAJDNG010000209.1 coordinate 1,732, forward strand.
TGGACCGCCAGATCATCATATTGGAGCACGGCCATCAATTGTTTTTACGCATCGTAGGCGCGCGACAGGCGTTGGAAACATTTTTCTACATTATGATGAACACCCGCAGCCATGTATTTTGGTTAGTGTCATTTCGGTTATTGCCCTGGATACGCATGGGATATTTATCGAATATTGAGCGGTTTTTTACTCATAGCGTCAAAAGTGAATTCCACAGTGTGCAAGACCTGGTCGCCGCGCTGAAATTGCGCCAGCGTGCCACCGGCCAGGATCCTGCGTATAGTGAGGTTGGGGTCGATTCCTCTAGAGTGCGTAAGTTGTTGTTGCAATATCGCGTGCAAGATGCACCAGTGCAACAAGCCTTGGAGGACATTTATTTTAACAATCTTTATGTAATCTCCGGCGGTAACATGGAATCGGCCCTGTATTATTGGTTGCGCTCGTTGTCAGTGGACGAGCAAGGGAAGGTGAGCGTTCAGCCCTGTGTGAAAGTGGATTCCAGCTTTGTCAAAAAGCAGGATACGCTGAATCTGTTCACCCTGGCCGAAGTGCTTGCACATGGTGGTTTAACGCCTAAAGAGCACGGTGAAATTTTTAATCTGGACGTGTTTCGCAGCCGGTTGATTTTGGACTATTTGCGCCAGATCCGCTTGCTGCAAGGCCATAGCAAAGACAAACACGGCCAGCCTCAATTCTACAGCATCAATCCGCTGTTCTATGAGCAAGTACATTCAGTATTGGATTCCATGCACATTATTTATTAGCAGACAAATCACCGTCAGGAAATTGGGTATGAAAGAAACCACTGTAAAATCCGTAACGGAGATACTTACTACCGGCCACGTTATCACCGCCATCATCATGGTGGCGTTTGTTTGGCTGGGATTGAAAACTATTCAATATCTGGCATCAGGGTTAGCGAATAGGTTTAGCCGCTACAGAATTCAGATTACCGGAATTGTACCGTTGCTGCGCATTGTCATTTGGGTAGTGACACTTTATGTGGTGATCGTAAAAATATTTGATCCGCCGCAGGCGACACTGGTGGCTATGCTGGCTTCCACCGGTTTGGCCGTCGGCCTTGCCGCGCAGGATGTCATCCGTAATGTCATCTCCGGCGCGTTGATTCTGTTCGAACAGCCGTTTCGCGTCGGCGATATGGTCAATGTTGACGGACATTATGGAGAGGTAAAATCCATAGGATTGCGATCCATCAGCTTACAAACTTTTGACGACAATACCATTACCGTGCCTAATGCCACTGTTGCAGCGCAGTCGGTTTCCAACGCCAACAGCGGCGCTTTAAATGAAATGGTAGTAGTCACGTTCTTGTTGCCGGCTTCAGTGGATATCAAAACGGTAAAAGAGCTGGCGTGGGAAGCGGCCGCCTGCTCGCCCTATGCGTATTTACGCAAACCCATTAATGTATTGGTGGAAGATGTTTTTAACCGCTCCTTTCTCAACCGGTTTACCGTAAAAGCTTATGTATTGGACGTGCGTTTCGAACGCAAATTCGCCAGTGATGTGATTGAGCGGGTGAAACAGGCATTGCTGGCGCGCAACATCGTTACCGAAGAACTGGTGATGTCGGCGCTGCGCCACAGCGCCGATACCGAGGGCGGCGAACAAGACCAGCCGTCCGCCGCCAGAATCACCATGGACGAAAAGCTTTGAGCACCGGCTACGATCCGGGTTGAGTCACGTTGTGCCATTATTGATGGCGGGCGTTTTTTCAAAGCTTGAAGTAGGGCGGATTTATCCACAGGGCACAACAGGCGCGTGTTTCGCGCCGTAGTCCACCGAAAATGACATTGGGTTCGTACCTCGCTTAAGGCACCTACTTTTGGCACTGCATCCTACGGGCTTTCCCAAACTTAGTGAATACTGCAACTTGGAGAACTTCTTTCGCAAGATCTAAGGTGATGGTGGTATTATTGTTCATGGTGTGGATTCCTATGGTTTTGGCTGATCTCCCCACTATTGCGGGTTTGTCCTTATAGAGGGCGCAGTCCATACCATTGAGACCGAACGGATCGCAGTAATCTAACTTTTAGCGCCAAGGGTAAATTTTCATATTGATAAAG
>JAJDNG010000227.1 GCA_022340845.1 Gammaproteobacteria bacterium
GTTTAGGAATCATACTATTAAATGCTTGCTCAAACGCTGTTGAAGGGACCAATCCGCCTGAAAATCCAAGCCCTAAACCCGATACGATAGCACCAACCTGGACAGTTACGCCGGATAACAGCAGTGTGTTACCATCCACAGGCGCCATTACCATCGTTTTTAGTGAATCCATGGACACAACCTCACTTACCGTCGGTAACGACCTGTCCAATGAAGTAGCACTAACGCTATGGAGCAACACAATCCATGAAAACGATACCCTCACATTGACTCCAATGGGGCGATGGGCTGATGGATTACAACGCTTTATTCACGTCGAGGCCCGCGACAATGCTGGTAACGCGGCCATCCCAATAAATTTGACTTTCGATGTCGACACCACACCACCGCTAGTTACTGCCGACCCGGGCTATACCCTCAGCAATACACCGTTGAATATCACGCTAACCTGCGATGATGGTCAAGGTACGGGCTGTGACGCTATCTATTACACCGTAGACGGAACGATTCCAACAACGAATTCTTTACTCTACTCCGGCCCGGTCCGCATCGACAGGACAACGAAATTTAAATACATAGGAGTCGACAATGCCGGCGTAGCAAGCAGTTACACATCCGGCTGGTATACCATCGATTTAGAAGCCCCCGTCGGCGTCGTCACTCCAGCTGGCAATCAGATTATCGGCAGCCATAGTGATATTGAGATTCAGTTTTCCGAATCAGTGGATACTGATTCACTGGCGTTGTCCGGCACCATGGCGTCAGAGGTTGGTGTCATTGAATGGCTTACAGTCAGCACCTCCAATGATTTTCTAAGATTACATCCCGTGAGTGGTTCGAGTTGGAGCCTTGGAGTAGACGCAACCTTAACCGTCGCAGGACAGGATATTGCCGGTAATGCCCTGGAGGACGATTTAGGCAACATGGATATCAACCTTACCTACGATATTGGCACTATCCATGTTAGCGCGGATGATGTTAACGCTTCCGATGCAAACCCCGGAACCCGAGCATTGCCGATACAAACGATTCAAGCCGGCATAAGCGTCGCCAGCACATTGGCAGGGCCTTCTCAAGTATTGGTGGCGCAAGGCAATTATTCCGCCAGCAATCTAAGCGCTACCGGAATCAGTTTAGTCGAAGGCGTGTCGTTGTTCGGAGGATATACGCCGGATTGGAGTGCTCGTAACCCAAATACTTACCCTGTTGCGATAATCGCTGGTAAACTGCCGACAAATCCGACCTATATACCTTCAAACGGAATTGCGTGGGTGGTCAACGGAATCGGTTCCATCTCAAGGGGCACCAAAGTCGATGGATTCGTGATAGACGCAGGCAATGGCGCCAGCCCTACAGGGAATACCTCAGCGGTCTATCTGGAAAATGGCGCCAGCCCCACAATGACAGGTAATGTTATTCGTGTAGGCGATGTCGACGGTAAAGCTTACGGTGTCTATGTCGACAACGCCTCGCCCATGTTAAGTCGCAATACCATAAACGGCACAACCATCCCGACTGCTACACCTCTGCCTTCCGACTCAGTGGCAATTTATGCAATCAATAGCGCCAATCCGGATATTCAGAAAAATACCATAAACGGCGGTTACGCGACCAATGCAGCGACTGGAATATACCTGACCAACGCATCAGCAAATATAGAGAAGAATGACATTAGCGGGGGAAACGCCACTACCGTTTATGGTGTAATGAACTCGAATTCATCCATGGATGTATTCACTAACGTTTTGGTCAACTACGAAGCTCTGCAAGCGTCTTATGGCATATCCAATTCAGCGGGCACGGCCAACAGAATTTACAATAACATCATCGATTCCGGACCGTTAAGCAACAATCCAACAGGAATTTACATACAAGGCAGCACATCTCTTGACATCAAAAACAATATTATCACCAACGGTGTTTGCATTCATGAAGCGGATATCGATTCTGATCCGCTGATGGTGGAAAACAACGACTTATTCAATTGCCAGATAGCTTATGATGACGCAGACGCCGGTTGTACACAAGATTCTGACGGTGATGGCATTTTCAGCTCTTGCACGGTGGATGATTTAAATTTACTTACCGATATCACGGCTGCCAAAAACCTTTCGGATGATCCTTTGTTTATAGATCCCAAAAACCGCGACTACCACTTCACCCAAACCGGTCCCCAGACATCCCCGCTCAGCGTCATCGAAGGTGCCTTGGATTTGACCGCGTTTTGCCCTTGTGACAAAGACGAGAACACACGCACCGTCCCATGGTCCATTGGGGCTTATGAAATGGATTCATTGGTGGTTATACTGGGAAACCCTAGGTAAATAGGTGTTTTAAACCTAAAGCTTGCCCTATTATCGGATCGCCACATCGCCTATACTTTGCATTATGCACACGCGTCGATTTTTTGTAGTTGCCCTTTTACTGCCATTGTTGTTAATCATGGCGGGATTTGTCGCGGCACTTGTGAATAGAAGCGGTTTATATACCCATCTAATCCTGACCTTATTGATTCCTTATGCCGTTTTTACACTCGCCACGGCCATAATCAGCCGAAATTACCCGCCTAATGCCTTGCGGCGTTTTGGATTCCGCAGTCCGATTCTATTTTTGTTTTTACTCATAGGTTATTTGGGGTTGGAGTACGCTTTTGACCTGTCGCTGGCATCCGACCCCACCGGGTTGGTTGCCATAATGATATTCTCGGCCACTTATATCGTTATTTTTGGCTATTTGTACATATTGATTTTGCAACAGGCATTAATCTCTTATATCTACCAGCAAAGGCAAAAACGCACCTACATCTCCGGTGTTTTGCATATCGACGGGAAGGCATTCCTGCCCCTTTAATGTACTGAGTAACATCGGGCTAATCCGCGTCAAAGGGATTGTGGTCCAGTACGACCGGCTATGTAAAAATGACCACACACTGAACAAGTTTCTAAAACGCCTCGCAAGGTGTTTACAGGCCAGGGCGAAATCGACAATGGCTGTTAGAGCACCAAATCACCGCAATACAATTTCCGCAACCCTGTGGAAAACAGTCTGCAGGGAAAAATGCTGGAAGCAACTCCCTCTTGACTGGATTCAAGATCCAGTTATACCAAATGGAATATCGCATCCACACCTGCGTCGACGCCTCCTCGCATGCGGGCTAGCGACTATCCTGTTGTTGTTAAGCGGTTGCGCCCTATTGTCACCACTGCCTCCCGACACGTCGCTGCAACAGCGCTTGGCCATGTTTCCCCGCAAATCACTGGATATTAAAGGACGCGTGGTCATCCATTGGGATGAACATCAAATTCCTTTCATCGAGGCAGAGCACGACAATGATGCCGCTTACGCCCTGGGCCTGGTGCATGCCCATTTACGGCTGGGACAGATGGAAATGTTCCGCCGAATTGCGCAAGGCCGCGTCGCCGAGATGGCCGGACCGGCCGCCGCCGATATCGATGAAGTGTTACGGATACTGGATTTCAAGGGTACGGCGGCACATATCGAAACAACGCTACCGCCTGACACACTATCCTGGTTGCAACGTTATGTCGACGGCGTCAACGACTACGAACGAACCACCGCTCAACTGCCTTTGGAATTCCAGGTATTAGCAATGCAGCGTGAACCCTGGACAGTAGTAGACGTACTGAGCTGCTTACGGCTGGGCGGTATCGACTTTAATTGGCTGGTGTGGCTCAATCTTCTCGAATTGCGCCAGAGCAAGGAGTGGCCGCAGATCTGGCAACGGCTCTCGGCACAAACCAGCGCCTCTAAAGCAATCCCCACAACGATTGACCCTGCGATGGTTCACTCGGCATTAGCCGACATACATGGCAATACCAAATTCAATCAACTGGGTATGTTACTTGCCTCGGTGGGCAAGTTAGGCAGTAATTCGCTGAGCATCTCCTCTCAGCGCAGCGCCACGGGTTCGGCATTAAGTGCCAGCGATCCCCATTTGGGCATTATGTCACCGAACCCGTGGGTGCTGGCGGGCATCAAGTCGCCGTCTTACCATGTGGTGGGCATGATGGTACCCGGCGTACCGGTATTCGCCATCGGCCGCAACCCCTGGATTGCCTGGGGCGGTACAAATTTGCGTGCCGCTTCCAGCGATCTGGTAGACGTTTCAAACCTGTCACCGGACGACATCACCCAGCGGGAGGAAACCATTCGCGTGCGTTGGTGGTTCGATCGCCACATTACCATTCGGCAAACGCCCTGGGGACCTATCGTATCCGAGGCGCAATTGCTCAAGGATCTCGGTTTACCAGCCACCGCGCTGAAGTGGGTGGGACATCAAAGTAGTGACGAAATCACGGCGATGCTGCAAGTGAGTCGCGCCCGCGACTTTGGCGAGTTTCGCGCAGCATTTGCAGACTTCGCGGTCCCGGCGCAAACCATGGTGTATGCCGATATCGACGGCCGTATCGGTAAAGTCATGGCGGGCAGATTACCGGTGCGCGCCCTACCACGCAGAGACCTGATATTATCACCACAAGAAGCCGCCAGTACTTGGAGCACCATGCTCGGCTCCGACACACTGCCTGCAACCATGGATCCGCCGCGAGGGTTTATCGCCTCCGGCAATGACCGTCCAGACAACCCGCCCATTCCTGTCGGTTATTTCTTTTCGCCCGACGACCGGGTAAAACGCATGGCGCAATTGCTGGACGATTGGAACAAAGTCGGCGTAACAGAACTCATGGCATTGCAGCAGGATGTCTATATGGCCTCCTCAGTCGCATTGCGCGACTTATTACTAATTAAATTGACCGAGTTAAACATAGAAGGCAATGACGAGAACCAACGGCAGGTCATTGAACTGTTGCGCCAATGGGACGGGTATTACCGGCCTGACTCACGGGCTGCGCTGGCTTACGAATTGGTTCGGCAAGTGGTGTCTGCCGAATTTTTCGAAACCCGTTTTAATGGCCAGGACTGGGCAGCGTTTGCCAATGTGGACCGAATCAAAACCATGCTGCTGGAAGATATTCAACGGGCGGAGCCTGCCATGCTGCGCCCGGTGTTGTTGAAAGCGCTACATAAAGCGGCCCAAACCATTGCCGACAACGATAACAAAAACAATAGCAACAATACTAAAAACAACTGGGGAGAGGTGCATCGTTTGCAGCTTGCCCATCCGCTTGCCAACATGCCGTTAATTGGCAAGCGTTATGTCTTCAGCAACTTGCCGGTGGGCGGCAGTAATGACACTTTGATGAAAACCGCCCACGGCGCGGTGAACAAGCGCCATACCGCACGTTATGGCTCCACCGCCAGGCATGTATCGGACTTGTCAGACCTGGACCATAACTACTTTGTATTGCTGGGTGGCCAGGACGGCTGGATTAATAGTTCAACTTATCTGGACCAACTGCCACTGTGGCGAGCTGGCGAATACATTCAACTGCCGCTGCGTCAGGCGACGCTGCGCGAACGCTTCGCCTATCACATGGAGTTGTCACCATGAACGACTGCCGTTGTATGATCTTTTGATATGCTCGATGCCACTGTGCTCTTGAAGTTGTACGCCCTGCGCCGCCGCAAGCGCCTGGCCACGTTAGTGCCACACAAAGCCCAACAGCGACAATTGTTGTCTCTGCTACGCAAAGCCCGGGCAACTCGTTTTGGCAAGGACCACGGATTCGCTGCGTTGCACAAGGTTACGCAATACCAGCAGAACGTGCCGTTACGCCGCTACGAGGCATTACACCAGGAATACTGGCAGAGCGACTTTCCCCGTTTAGTGGATTGCAGCTGGCCCGGAACGATCCCCTTCTTCGCTGTGACGTCGGGGACCACCACCGGTGTGACCAAATACATTCCTGTGTCGCACGCCATCAACCTCACCAACCGCTATGCCGCCACCGATTTGCTGGTACACCACATCATCAACCGCCCGTACAGCCGACTTTTGGGCGGGCGCAATTTTATGCTGGGGGGTAGCACGAATCTTGTGGAATTGGCGCCGGATATTTACAGCGGCGATCTCAGCGGCATTGCCGCCAAAACGGTTCCGTGGTGGGCGCGGCTTTACTACTACCCGCCCAAGGCACTGGAAAGCATTCAGGATTGGGAACAAAAGATTCAAGCCTTTGCGGTGGATTCCATCCATAAGGACATTCGCTCCGTCAACGGCATCCCCAGCTGGATGCTGATTTTTTTCGATAAACTTGCCGAACGACACCCGCACGCGCAAGGTCGACTGAGTGATTACTGGCCTAACCTCGAGTTGCTGGTCCACGGCGGCATTAACTTCGAGCCATACCGGCGGCGCTTTCAGGAGCTGCTTGCCGGCAGCCACGCCGAAACCCGCGAAGCCTATGCCGCCAGCGAAGGATTTATAGCGGTGGCGGACCGCGGTGATGGAGAAGGCCTGCGGCTGATACTGGATAATGGCATATTCTTCGAATTTGTGCCGGTGGAGGAGCTGGATTCCTCAAACCCTACCAGACACTGGATAGCCAATGTGGAATTAAACGTGAACTACGCTATTGTCGTCAGTACTTGTGCCGGAGTATGGGCTTGCCCCATCGGTGACACTGTAAAATTCGTGGACCTCGATCCGCCGCGCATATTGATCACCGGCCGCACGAGCTACTCCATGTCGGCATTCGGCGAGCACCTCATCGGCGAGGAAATCGAACACGCGATTGCGGCAGCTGCGAACACTATTGGCACCAGCGTAACGGATTATGCCATGGGCGCATTGTTTCCACAGCGCAAAAACGAACTTGGGCGACACTTGTACATTGTAGAATTCACCGACACGCTGCCCGGACCACAAGCAATTAAACGTTTCTCTCAGGTGTTGGACACTCTGTTGTGCCAAGAAAACGAAGACTACCAGGTTCATCGCCACGGCAACTACGGTCTGGCGACGCCGCAGGTCCAGGCGGTACCCAAAGGAACGTTTGCCGCTTGGATGAAACAACGCGGCCAACTGGGCGGACAGCACAAAGTGCCTCGCATTATCAATGATGCAGCTTTATTCGAGGAGCTTAAGCGTTACGCCAGCACACCGCAGCGCAGCGGCTAACGCTATGTATCGGCAAACTTGTATATATAGTTTAAAGGCTATTCGGAGGTGGAACTTGACGAGATGGAGGCCGTGCTTCTTTTGCGGCGATTGTAGCGTACAAACATCCATAGCAATGTTCCAAGAACAAAAACTGCGGTGAGGACCTGAACCTGGTACTGTTTGATGTCGCTTACCACGATTTCGAATGCTTTACCAAAGGCGAATCCAAGACTGCCGATGAGCAGCGCCCATATAATCGCGCCCAAAATATTAAGACTGACAAATTTCACCGTGCTGACCCGGCTCATGCCGATCACAAACGATGCTATCATTCGTATGCCATACATAAAACGAAATCCAAGGATTAACACGGTTTCGTGGCGTTGCAGTAAATCGAATATCTTGTGGGTACGCGCCTGCCAATGGGGACGCTTGTGTAATATTTGCTTGCCTTTGTAGCGTCCCAGAAAAAAATAAAATTGATCGCCCAATAAACTGCCGGACACGGCACAGGCCATCACCCAGGGTAATTCCAGGTAACCGAGTTGGGCGGCAATACTGCCTAATATTAAAGCGGTTTCACCTTCCATGAAGGTACCGACAATAATGGCGAGATAACCGTATGAATCTAATAATGCTTGAAAGGACAAAATGAACCTGCAAATGGATAGACGATAACAAAAAGGAGATTAAACCATGATGAATTGTGCAACTTTTATACCTGCGCCTATTTTACACAGTTTTGGTGGAAAATCACAAAAAAGTGAGCAAAGAATTCAAAGAACGTCAATAGAACCGACTAATTCCGCTATTCGCCTCCTGCGCCGGATGCTGCTCCACCGCGAGACATCCGGCCGCTGGCGGTTTTGAATCTACCGGTTGCCGGCACATGGCTTCCGACTTTTGCCAAACCGAATTTGGGCATATTGTGATAGATGCATTCATAGGCGTCTTTTTTCACAATATAGGTTTCATGCCAGATGCCGACGTCGCCATTGCTGCCGATTTTTTCATTAAATGCTCTCCATGCGGGAATGTGCTTCGCATTACTACTGGTTGCGTAATGGCTAAGTTTCTCAAACGACTGCCAATACTGTACCAATAGAATCGTTCGACCCGCCCAGGCCTCGTGACTCAGCAAACCAAGCTCTGGATGAGCATAGAGTTCCCTGAGCATTTTACCCATCGCTAAACCCACCGTCAGCCACTTGTGTATTTTCCAAAGTTTATTAATGCGCATACCAATCAAAAACACCGCGAACTCACCATCCACATCAGCCGTCATGCGTTGTGTATAAATATTCTCCATCAATATAATCTTCCTACACAGAATTAATTTCAGTATGAAACTGTACCCTGCACAATCGAGCTGTCAAGAAGTAATGCAAGATAGCTGATGAACTGTGTAACGCCGGGGATGCGAGGAGCGGGGGAGAAACGAAAAAGGCCGGTGTAATCCGGCCTTTTATCAGATTATTACGATGCGATGGAAGTAGTTTATTTAACCCCGAATCCGTATATCAGCATTTTTCGCATCAAAGGCAATGCATCCGCGTAGGGGACGGTTTTGTTTTTACGTAAAATTTCCATACCCTCTTCCGATTGAGCGAACTCGATAAACGACTTGACTACCCTGGATGGCGCCGGACTGGTGACAAGATACAATGGTCGGTATAAACCATATTGGCCATTTTTGACATTTTCGTAACTCGGCTCCTTGCCATCAAAGCCGATAATTTTAACATCCCGTTTCCTGGCACTGCTGACACCGGTGATAGCAATGGCGTTTTTACGTTTTTCCACCGCTTTTTCCAGCGGTCCCGAAGACTTGACAACGTGGTCACTGATAAATTCTTCATCACTGTCTTCGAACAAGTATTGGCGAATGGCGTACCCTACGCCCGATACTTTTCCAGTGCGCACATACAGTTCCAAGGGAGCATTTTTACCGCCCACTTGCTTCCAATTGGTGATCTTGCCCTTGTAGATATCCTTGATTTGCTGACTCGAAAGTTGTTTTACGGGATTGGATTTATGCACAATAATCGCTAAGGCGTCCCATGCCACTGGATGCAAAGTCGCATGCAATTCGGATTTATCAACCTCGGGCAACGACATGCGGCAGGTACCGCCCATGTCTATTTTCAGTTTAGCGGTATCTCGAATACCGCGGGTTGCACCCCCGCCTTGCAAGTCAATCTTAACGCCGGTTTTTGTCTCGTATGCAGAGGCAAGTTCCGCCATGAACGCCTTTTTGGTGATACCACAACCGGCCCAGTGGATAACGTTGGGTTGCACTTCAGATACCGCAAAACAGGAGCTGGAACTACTGAAAAGAAGCATGTAAATAATTGTTTTCCATAATCTTTTTGACTTAAGCATTCGCTGTCTCCGATATAGTGAGCTCGATATTACAATCATAGGGATTCGTAAGTGAACGAGAAACTGAATTTATTAGTATTTTCAAATTACTGAACCACGTATTATTTCAAATAGAATGTCGACCAAACAGCCGAAACCTTGAATGGCCGCCCGCTCAGCGTTTTCCTAAGGCGGTCTACTACAACACCGTTTGCCGATGTAAATTCCGGTTATCAGGCAGGCCTTAAACGGTTTGCAGACGACATCAGAACTTTCAGCTAAACTGTACGTCATTGAATCCCTTGGAGATTGATACGTCTATAAGAGAAATGCTCACTTCGGTAATCGCGATATCCCAATGATAATCAATGGCAACTATAGAGTTGGAAACTTACTCGTCCTATATCTATTATGGGATGGTCAACAGAAAATCTCAGTCAACTATTCACCTTTTTTATGTGCAATAGTTTCCAAGCCATACCCAACCATTGTGTTATAGTGCCCACGCCTGTGCATACTGCATAATAGTGACAGGAGGGTCCAGGATGGAAAAAAATAATATTTCTGTAATTCGCTACATTGCGCTATTTTCTGTTATATATGCCGCACTGATGTTGTTGTTCAACGCGGTAGTGTACGGTTTTAATATCGACATTGATTCATCGGCTAACATAGCCATGCTTCTTGGCGCATCTTATGGCACCATTGCCAGGTTTGTTTCCGAGCAAAAACGAACCCCCAATACATTGGAGAAGCGAAAACTAATCTGGGGAAGTATTCTGTCTTCGTTTATTGTTTCCCTTGCCGTTGTTGCAACGGTGTTGACTATATTGGGAAACCCTGAGGCGTGGGACGAGCTTAACCAGTTAATTCATCAATTATCAATTCCTATATGGCTGGGTATTATAGCGTTCGTCACGTTGTTGTACTATATTGTTTTAAATCTTGTCTACGGTTGGGGAGCAAAACAGTTTGCAAAAAAAAGACCTACCGCCTCTAACGTGGATCAGCACTAGCGGATGTGATTGCTCCTTTTTAATTTCAATGCCTCTGTGCGCTATATCGGATTAGCCATCGGCGCGGAGTTTTTCCGGTGTTTCAATCGTAAAATAAAACGTTGCACCCTTATCGACCTCCGCTTGAGCCCACACTTTTCCTCCATGGCGCTGAATGATACGTTGCACGGAAGCCAACCCTATACCAGTACCGGGAAATTCATCGCTCTCGTGCAGTCTCTGGAAGGCACCAAAAAGCTTGTTGGTGTGATCCATATTAAACCCTGCGCCGTTGTCGCGCACATAATAAACGACTCCAGCCCCCGCTTCGGTGCAACCAAATTCGACCTTAGCGCCGGCAGTCTGCGCGGTAAATTTCCAGGCATTGTCGAGCAGGTTTTCCAACACGACCCGCAGCAATCCTGAGTCGCCTTTTACCACTAGATTATCCTCAATTTTATATTCCACATTTCTCCCCGCATAACCGTGTTTTAAGGACTCTACGACCTCTTCGGCTATCGCCGATAGGTTAACCGTTTCCTGTTTAAGTTCGACTCGTGAAACGCGTGAAAGATTTAACAAGTCATCAATCAGTGCGTCCATACGGTGGACACCATCGCGTATGCGTTGCATATAATCCATGGCCTGCGCATCCAGTGACTCGGCATAGTCATCCATCAGCATATGACAAAATCCGCTCACGCTGCGCAACGGCGAACGCAAATCATGTGAAACCGTGTAAATAAACGTTTCCATCTCTTGGTTGGATACATTCAATTGGGCGGTTCGACTGGCCACCAGTTCTTCCAAACGTTCGCGGTGTAATTGTAACTCCTGCTCCGCTTGTTTACGCTCGCTAATATCGCTCGCAAGCTCGAAAAAGCCACTGCAACCACTTTCTTTATCATTGTGTGGTATATACTTGGCGAGAATATATCGCCGCGAACCATCATAAACAGTCAGCGACGTCTCAAAAGTTACCGCTTCGCCTCGCAATGCCCTATCCATATACGGCCGGACAATCTCAAAGCCTTGTTCCCCGACGATATCGCGAACATGTTTGCCGTTAATTTCGCCTCGGGAAATATGGAACCAGTCCTCGTAGGTTTTATTGGCGTATTGATACCGATAATCTTGATCAATGTGCGAAATTAAAACAGGCATAGCGTCTGTTATAAGCTGCATATATTCTTTTTGTGTCTGGAGCTCCTGCAGTTTTTTATCCAATTTCTTCGAAAGACGCTCTGCGTGCATATGCTCGATCACCCTGTCAGACTTGTCAGGTTTGGCCGGCACGTTTAACGCATGCTTTTCATGTTTTGCAAGCACCTCTTCGATGATCGCAACAAATTTGACAGGATCTTCCGGTTTCACGATGAACCTTGAAGCGCCCAGTGACAAAGCGAATCGCTTGTCTTCAGATCCCGTATAGGTTGCGGTATAGAAAATAAATGGTAAGCCTCTAAGCAAAGGATCCCGCTTTACCTGGCGACACAATTCAAATCCATCCATTTCCGGCATAAGAATATCTGACACGATGAGGTCGGGTGCAGAGGCGCGTGCTTTGGCCAACGCTTCCACTCCGTTGACAGCCGATTCAACATCATAGCCGTGCACCCTAAGCTGATCTTCAAGCAGTACTCTTGCGTCCTCGCTGTCTTCCACAATCAGAATATTCATATTTTATCCCTGATAGCCAGGCGTATTTGTTCAAAAACCTGAGAGGGGTCAATAGGCTTTTCCACATACGCATCACACCCGGCGCTCAATAGCTTTTCTCTATCACCCGCCATGGCATAAGAAGTCATGGCGATGACAGGGATGGCGCGGGTTTTGTCGCAATCGCGGATTTTATCCAACACTTCGTAGCCACTGATATCAGGCAACTGGATATCCAAAATAATAAAATCCGGATGATGTGCTTCGGCCATTGTAAAGCCTTGTATACCGGTTTCCGCATGCAAGGTGGCATAACCGTTCAACTCTAGGATATCGCGGATCAATGTCAGATTGTCCGGATTATCTTCAATTATTAGCGCGGTTTTCATGCTTTTTTAAATTCCCACAGCTGTTTTCATCAATTTGGGGTGCAAACTGACTGGGTATCTTAATCCAGAACTCACTACCGCTACCGGCACTACTTTCCACCCCCACTTCACCGTTTAACAACTCCGTTGCAATCTTCCTGGTGAGATACAATCCCAGACCGGTTCCTCCGGCTTTGACCCTCAAGTGTGAGTCTATGCGTTCAAATGCTTCAAACAACTTAGGCTTGTCTTCCTGGTTAATGCCAATCCCGGTATCTTTCACGCGGAGCGTGATCTCTGCCATGGTGTGTGGTGAAATGGTTTGTGGTGAAATGGTTTGTGGTGAAATGGTTTGCTCTGCCGTCACCGTGATAGTCCCCTGTTCGGAGTATTTCACCGCATTGCTGAGAAAATTAAGCAGACATTGCAACAATCTTCTGCGGTCCGTGTGCACGCAGATATTGCCTGGCACATCAATTACGATCGCCAGGTTTTTATTCTCCGCTTGATGGCGTATGGCTTCGACGGCTTCAGAAATCAATTCATTCAGTAAAAAATCGGAAGCGATAATGTCAATGCGGCCGGATTCAATCTTCGACAGATCAATGATATCGGTAATAAGCGCCAGCAGGTGACGGCCCGAGTGATTGATCCGCGCAACGTAATCACGATATTTTTCATTAAGCACGCCGAACGCCTCCTGCGCCATCATGCCGGAGAAACCAATGATGGAATTAAGTGGAGTGCGCAGCTCATGGGAAACGGATGCGATAAACATGGATTTAAGACGATCCAGTTCTTGCAGTTTTTCATTGGCTTGGACTAATTCGCGAGTGCGCTCAGCCACTTTCATTTCCAGGTCATCATAGGCGCGCTGTAAGGCCGCTTCGCTTCTTTTACGTTCCCTTATATCTCTAATACTCACCACCCTGGCCTCGTAGCCTCCAAGATCAATGTTTCTTGCGTGTATTTCCACTGGTATGCAGGTTCCACTTTTAGTCACTATGTCGATTTCGTAGGGGCCTATCACACCGGTCGCCATATTGCCTAGCACGGTTTGCCTTGACTCGGGGGAAACGAATTCCAATATATTCCGGCCTATCAACTCCTTGGCCTGGTAACCCGTGGTTTGCATTGCGGCCGGATTTACATCCAATATTTTTCCATTGTCATGAAAGAACACCATCTCAAACGTGGAGTGAAAAAATTGCGACAGTCTTTTCTCACTTTCAACCAAGGCATCTTCCATTCGTTGGCGCTCGATGGCATCGCGCTCGAGCTGTTCATTCTTCTGAGAAAGCTCGGCGGTTCTTCGCCTTACCTGCATGCGGAAAATACTGCTTAGCACCACAAATACCAGCAACAAACCGGCCGTCGCCTCAGCGAACCAAATGTAGTGCCGGGGAAATTCCTCGACTTCGATCTCTATCCACTTTTTGCTGATGCTGAGTTGTTTTTGCGGGGTGATGTTTTTCAGCGCCTTATTGAGTATGCTGACCAATTGCGGCCAGTCTTTGCGCACTGCAAAACAATGTCCTTCACTTTTAAATTCCGTAGGCGCAGCAATTTTAAGATTGGCAAAGTTGTATTTTCGGATGATATAGGTAGCGGTTGCCGTATCCCCAACAAAAGCGTCCGCGGTTCCCGTCGATACGGCCGCTAACCCATCATGGATAGTATCCACCGCGACCAGGTCTAGTTGCGGATAATAAGTGCGCATCAATTCATGGGTAACGTAGTCTTTTACGACAACGACTTTGTTGTTTGTCAGGCTTTCTAGCCCGGCAATAAAGGGAAAGTCATCGCGAGTAAAAATCACAAACGGATACTTAAAATAGGGATCGGTGAAATTGAGATATTTTTCTCGATCTGCTGTGGGGGTGATTGCGGCGAATACATCAATTTGCCCTTGTTTGGCTTTTTCCATCGCCTCACTCCAGGAAAGGCCGGGTACGACGCGCATGGCGATTCCCAGACGTTCGTTCAGCAACTGCACGTATTCGGCCGCAATGCCGGCGTAATTACCTTGCTCGTCGATAAATTCCACCGGCGCGAACTCCGGATCTACCGCTAATCGCATCACTTTATGATCGGCAAGCCACTGCTTTTCATCCTGAGTTAAGAGCAGTTCAGGTACTTGCGAGGTTTTGCCTTTACTGGAATAGATTGGAATCCACTTTTGAAGGATTGAGAGATTCTCATCTTCGGAAATTGCCGCTAAAGCCTTGTTAAGAATGGTGGCCAGTTCCTGCCAGTCTTTGCGAACCGCAAAGCGCTGGCCATTGTTCTGCATTTCAAAGCCGGCGGTGACTTTAAGATTACTGATCCCATGCTTGCTGAGCAGGTAGGTATTCACGCCAATCACCCCAACATAAGCATCCGCCAATCCGCCCGATACTGCGGTCAGTCCCTCCAGGGGTGTGTTCACAGCATAGGGCCGTATGTTGGGATATTCTTTTTTTACGCGCTCCGATGAGGAATACCCGTCAACCAGTGCAACCCGTTTTCCGACCAGATCCGCTGGGCTATTAATATCATGCTGGTCATTGCGCGTCATAATTACCAGCGGCGTCGGAATATATATGCGGGTAAAGGCAAGAAATTGTTCTCTTTCCGGTGTTTGTACCGCCGTGGCAATGAGGTCCAAGGAATGGTTTTTGGCTCCCTCCAGAATCTGCGGCCAACTCAGCGCCGGGACAATTTCAAATCGTACCCCCAACCTTTGGGCAAGCTCCGTCATGTAATCCATTGCCACGCCCTGGTAAAAACCATCGGTTGACCTGAAGCTGTACGGAGCGTAGCTGGCATCGACACCGACCCTTATTATGGGATGGGCGACCAGCCAGGCTTTTTCTTGCTCTGTGAGATCAAGCGAAAGATCAGGCGGATTTGCCGCAAAAACCAGCCCGAGCTGCCCGAACAGAACGCAGAGCGCCACTAGCCCAATACGCCAACGTGATTTCCCTATATCGCAGATTATAACTATCGCTTCCCCTCCCTGATCTCCCTAGTATTCGCTATTACACCATAGGATATTTATATAATAGACAAGATATTGAAATTGGCCTATTTTGCACTCAACCCCGGTCGAGCATTCCGACGGATATATTTTCTGGCGCAGCAGACTATTATCTTAGACCAACAATTGAATAATAGAACGTTGAATGGTGGAAGCTGAGGCTCCCTTATGTCCCGACAGGAATGGGGTAAAATTGAGCGTCTACGCCCCTGCAATCGGTTTATTCCCGTTTATGCCTTTTTAGGCGATGAGATTTTCAAAACCATCACAACGCCCAACGCGATGGCTAAGAATGCAAGTATATTTTCTACTGGCGAATTAAACTCCGGCTGAGCCAGTGGCGCGCTTTTCTCATCATAGGTCGTCCAGCTCATGAACGCTGTGCTATTAATTAGCGCATGATGAATAATGCAAGGCCAGAGCGAACGCGCTTTTATGTATATCCAGCCCAACAGGCAACCAACGATAAAGGCGGTCACGAATTGGTATACATTGAGATGGAAGGCGGCAAATAGTAACGAAGATAATAGAATCGACTTCACTGGTGAATAGTTGTTCATAAAGCCACGCAGGATAAGCCCTCTAAACAACATTTCCTCAACCACCGGAGCCACAAGACACACGATCACGAACGAAGCCAAGCCGGTATCAATCATGCGCGTCAACATATCGAGTTCATCAGTGGACATCGGCCGCCAGCTCATCAAGTAAGCGTCTATGTCGGACAACAGATAGTACTCACCATAACAGATCAGCAATAAAGGCAATGCAAATACGGCTACTGTGCTTTGTACTGACGAGCGCGAGAAATGAAACAGTTGCTGGTAACCAATGTTTTTATATTTCAACAACAGTGAAGTCACAATCCCTATGGCCAGCAATACTATGGCATAACTTGACGGTTCGCCGCCCTGGTAGCGATAACCCAGAGTGTAAAATAGAATTGCTATGATTCCTTCCAAGGCGAATAAAAGGAACAGCAGTAACAGTGCGTGCCAGAAATTCGGGAAGTCTTTATTGATTTCAGGCTTATGCATTGTCGTATCACGTCTAATCAACGAATAAAATACTGTTTACCAAAAAGCTTGGGGCATCATTTGGGATGAAATCACGATTTGAATATGCCCATTGTCCAAGTCGATCGAGCAAAACGTAAATATTCACACAAGCGATGCAAATAACCTATTTCTAATAAATGCATGGGCATTTTTACCCGTTCGAAATATCCGAATATTCTGTTCAAGGGTAATTTTACATGATGACACGTAAGATCCATGTTTATGAGTTATTGATGCTTTCTTGACGTTTTCTTCACATACAGAAGTGTAGCTTTACTAGCGAGGAAATCCAAATTGATTGACTGCAGTCCCTCTGAATGCTTGATTTTACCTAGGAAGAGGCAACCCTATTTGATGTCCTTTGTGTCACGCTTGAATATTTCCCACTTAAAACAGTCCAAGACCGCCAAGAACCTATCCCTGCTTCCCTCTCTCGGGATTGCGATGGCATTATCGTGGTTCTGCATAGACCTCGCATTCAGGCTCAATAGTCTGCACAAAACCTATTGGATAATCGACCTTGAAACACTCGCGGTGGTGGCATTGATCATTTGCAGCGGCATTATAGCGTTGAGGCACCACATCCTGTCGGCGAAACAAAACACCGCTGCTCACAAACAGTAATCCGGCTTGAATGAACACCGCTAACGGACATAGCTCCGTACACGCAATTTAAATACAATATAGATAAATGCGACAGACTCCCAGGAATGCCGCAATTTCCACTCGGTCGAAGCCAGGTTACTGGACAAGCAACAAGTCACGGCGGCATACAAGAGGAAAGTAACACCTGTATCGATTGTCATGAAGGCGTGGTTCACGAATTGCCGCCGGATTACGAAGCAGGCGAAGACGACGAATAACGCTAAGCGCGTTGAGTTCTACGTTGTTTAAGCGTTGAATGAGTTATTCGTCGATCCGCCACCTGCAAGCCTAACGCTACAGTTCCTTGAGTTCGGCAAAAGTTCGCTTGGCCAGCGCTTTGGTTAATCGTTTGACCTGTGACCCTCTACCGGTGGTGTCCACCAAATGAAAGCGTTTTAGTTGCTCGCCGTTTTCAGTCACGTTGACTTCTATACCCATCATATCCCTGCCCCACCCGAGGCGAAATTCGGTGATGGAGACATGGACTTTCATTGACTGCCGGATCGCGCCGCGATTCATGTAGTTAAAAAGATAATCGTACATTTGCTCTATGCCATGATATTTTCGCAGCGCCTGTACTTTTTCAGGCCGATCAAGAACAGCGGAACCCATGACAACCGTGATTTGATCACCGGATTGCTGGGTTTCCCCCGGGGTACTACTGCAGCCGGCAGAAGCAACGATAAAAAGCGCCAATACAAATATGTGAAAAGCTCTCATTTAGACTCCCCAGTTGTTGATACTCTATGAATTGTAATTTGATTTTTCTCTATTTCCGCACACGCTAAACAATAGTATACACAATGTCAACGCAGCAATGTAATATCCTCATACTGGTAGTCGCACTCTGAGAGACTTCGTCTTTCCCCACTCCCGGCAACCAAGCACCCTCTTGTGCGCATCTGTCTCCAGCCCGAGGTATCGGAGCAAAACGGCCGCTGAACATAAAAACATATTATATTTTTTATTACTTATGCCGCTTACTATCAATACTAGCACGCATAGACTCCAGACTATTACCGGCAGTCAGCATTTTTCCTTCGGTATCAGACATAAATATTTCCACGGATCTAACCATAAAGGCAAACCAACTATATCCCCTTGGATCTGTATTTGCATAAAAATTACGGCTTTAACCATAACCATCATTTTCCTTACTTAACCCGCCAGAATCCTTTATTTGTAGGACGAAATCCTCAAGGAATATCCCAACCCGCCGCAAGATCCTAATAATGCTCCCACCGGCACTTAATGTGCCGATAGTAATGTGCAGATAGTAATGTTCAGATAGTAATGTGCTAATAGCAACTGGCTTTTGCGGTATCAGTCGATTCACCCTCCAAGAGGAACGGTAATATGAAAACAGTGCGACTACTTACTTTTAGTACGGCGATTTTTACGGCGCTAAGCTGGCTTCCTTCCGTGGTATTGGCCGATATCACCATGGGCGTTTTTCCGCGAAGACCGGCGGCGGTAACCGCCAAAGCATTCCAGCCACTTGCAGATCACTTGTCACAAGCATTGGGCGAAAAAGTGGAACTGGTGATACCCAAGGATTTCAAGGCGTTCTGGAAAGGCGTCGAATCGAAAAAATTCGATCTCGTACACTATAACCAATACCACTACATAAAAAGCCACAAAGAACTTGGGTATAACGTGATTGCCACCAATGAAGAGTTCGGCAGCAAGCAAATCGCGGGCGCTCTTGCAGTGCGCAAGGACAGCGGTGTTAACACCGTAGCGGACCTCAAAGGTAAAACTATTCTGTTCGGTGGGGGTAAAAAGGCCATGGGCAGCTATATCGCGCCTACAGCCATACTTAAAAAAGCTGGCCTGGAAGCGGGCAAGGATTATAAAGTCGCATTCGCCAAAAATCCCCCCAGCGCGGTGGTTGGCGCATACCATAAAGCGGCGGATGCGTCCGGTTCCGGAAACGTCATCTTAAAAATCAAAGCCGTGACCAAACAAATTGATACTTCTGAAATGAAAATCCTGGCCGAAAGCGAACCGTTTATCCATTTGAGCTGGGCCGTCAAGGATGGATTTCCCCAAGACAAAACGCAAAAAATTCAAGCCGCCATGGCCGCGTTAATTAACACCGATGAGGGTAAAAAGATTTTGAAAGCCGCAAAAGTCACCAGTTTCCACGCCGCCAGCGACGCCGATTATGCCAAGGTGCGGGAAATTACCAAATTTGCTATTGGTGAAGACTATTGATTACGGTGGATGTCGCTGATTTGCAATAATTTCGTCACGCCCTAAGCGCTCGGCGCGGCGTACTCTATATGGATGGAATCAATATGGCTCTTTTTTTCAGGCAACTTAATTTAGCCAGTAAGTTTTTACCCCCTATATTAGCCGGTTGTTCGGTGGCACTGTTGATCGGTAGCGCGGTTATTTATGATGGGGTCAAAGACTCGACGGACCGGCAAATTCAGGTTGCGCAAGGCGCGTTAGATACCGAGCAATCCAACTCGCGGGAATTGAGTTTGCAGGCCTTACACGCGAAAGCGGACATTATCGGCCGGTTTATGGCAAAAACTGCCCCCGATCTGATTTCATCTTTTGATTTTGTTTCCCTCGGCTCTTATCAACAGGAGGCCACAAGGGATACGGATATCGCTTACGCGGCTTATCTTAAACCGGACTCCGAACCACTGACGAAGTATGAAGCTCCGGCAGACAAAACCAATATTATCGAAAAGACCTATCCGATAGTCTATGAAAACGAAACCCTGGGCTCGGTTTTGCTCGGAATATCCACTCACCAGGTAGAGACGGAAATTCAAAACAGTAATGAGCGGATCAAGGCTGCCACGACCAAGGTAAAAACCAACGGCCAATGGTCAACGGATCGCATCCTGATGGTCACGCTTGTGCAAGCCGCCGTGGTATTGATCATTATC
>JAJDNG010000244.1 GCA_022340845.1 Gammaproteobacteria bacterium
TCCAATGGTTTTTTGGTGATGGGTTTGTCCGGGAAAATTCGAATCCAGATTTTGCCGCCCCGTTTGATATAACGGGTCATGGCGCGACGACCGGCTTCGATCTGGCGTGCGGTGATGCGACCACGAGTGGTAGCCTTCAAACCGTACTCACCGAAACTGACTTTGCTGCCGCGAACGGCCAGTCCGCGATTGCGGCCTTTATGTTGTTTACGAAACTTGGTTCTTTTTGGCTGTAACATCGTTATTTAACTCCTAACTACTGGCAGCGGCTGGGCTTTCCGCGCTGGTACTTTGTTCCACGCCTTTGTCAAACACCTCACCCTTGAATAACCAGACCTTGACACCAATGACGCCGTATGTGGTTTGCGCTTCAAAAAAGCCGTAGTCGATGTCGGCCCGCAACGTATGTAATGGGACTCGGCCTTCGTGATACCACTCGGCGCGCGCGATATCTGCACCGTTCAATCGTCCGGAGACTCGAACTTTGACGCCTTGCGCACCCAGGCGCATGGCATTGGTGACAGCGCGTTTCATCGCCCGGCGAAACATAATTCGCCGTTCCAATTGTTGCGCAATGTTCTCGGCGACTAAATACGCATCAAGCTCCGGTTTGCGAATCTCTTCGATATTGACATTAACCGGCACGCCCATGATCTTGCTGATTTGTTTGCGCAGGTTTTCAATATCTTCGCCTTTTTTCCCAATGACTATGCCGGGTCGCGCAGTATGAATGGTAATTCGGGCGTTGTTGGCCGGACGTTCGATTTGGATTCTGCTTACAGACGCGTGAGACAGCGCTTTTCTAATGTGCTCACGCACTTTAATGTCCATGTTAAGATAGTTTGCGTATTGCTTGGAATCCGCATACCACTTAGAGGACCAATCTTTGACAATCCCCAGCCGAATACCAATTGGATGTACTTTCTGACCCATTAATGCCTCTCTTTCCTAGCTATTAGCTGTCGCTGACAGTCACGGTAATGTGGCTGCTTCTTTTAAATATACGATTGGCACGGCCTTTGGCGCGCGCTTCAATGCGTTTCATCGTTCGAGCTTCGTCGACGTAGATGGTTTTCACTTTTAACTCATCAATATCCGCACCCTCATTGTTTTCTGCATTGGCAATAGCCGATTCCAACACTTTTTTGACAATGTGCGCCGCTTTCTTGGTACTGAATGTTAAGGTTTGCAGGGCTTGTTCAACCGATTTACCGCGGATTTGATCCGCCACCAGCCGTCCTTTTTGCGGAGATAACCGCGCATTTTTCAACTTAGCACTGACTTCCATCATTATTTACCTTTCTTATCCGCCACGTGGCCTTTGTAGGTTCGGGTGGGTGCGAATTCCCCGAGTTTGTAACCCACCATGTCCTCAGTGACAAACACTGGCACGTGTTGGCGGCCGTTATGCACCGCAATGGTCACCCCGATCATCTCTGGGAGAACCATAGACCTTCTGGACCAGGTTTTAATGGGTTTTCGGCTATTAGACTCGACCGCCTCATGCACTTTTTTTGCTAAGTGCAAATCGACAAACGGTCCTTTACTGACTGATCTTGGCACTGTGTCACCTCATCCGTTATTTTTTGTTACGTCGGCGAACGATCATGGAATCGGTTCGCTTGTTGTGGCGGGTTTTATAACCCTTGGTCGGCACACCCCATGGTGTCACGGGATGACGCCCGCCGGATGTTCGCCCTTCACCACCGCCATGGGGATGGTCTACCGGGTTCATTACCACGCCTCTAACCGTTGGGCGGATACCTCGCCAGCGGGTTGCACCAGCTTTACCCAGTGAGTGCAAGCTGTGTTCACTATTACCTACTTCACCAATGGTGGCGCGGCAATCACTATGCACTTTGCGCATTTCACCGGAGCGCAACCGTATGGTGGCATACTCGCCTTCGCGGGCCACCAACTGGCAAGTAGCGCCTGCCGCTCGCGCCAACTGGGCGCCTTTACCCGGTTTTAATTCCACACAATGCACTTGCGTACCTACCGGAATACGTCTCAGACTCAAACAATTACCGGCTTTTATGGGCGCTTCGTTGCCGGCCATGATTTCGCTACCGGCGCTCACGCCTTTGGGTGCGATTATATAACGGCGTTCACCGTCGGCATACAATACCAATGCGATGTGGGCGCTACGGTTGGGATCGTATTCCAAGCGTTCCACCCGCCCCGGAATACCATCCTTATTGCGCTTGAAATCTATAACCCGGTAATGCTGCTTGTGCCCGCCACCTTGATGTCGGACGGTTATCCGGCCGGCGTTATTGCGGCCACCGTTTCGGCTCTTTTTCTCCACCAACGGTTGATAGGGAGAGCCGCTATGCAGTTCCGGATTTTTTACCGATACGACAAAGCGTCTACCGGGTGATGTGGGTTTTGATTTTACAATTGCCATTATTACTATCCTTTAAATACTCACCAAACTCACCAGCCGCTCTGCCTTATTCACCGCCAATGAAATCGATATCATGGCCTGGCTTTAATCTAACGTACGCTTTTTTCCAGTTTTTACGTTTACCCAAGCTCGTGCCAAAACGCTTGGTTTTGCCTTTGATCTTCAGGGTACGCACCGAATCCACTTCAACGTTAAACATGGTCTCCACGGCGTGTTTGATTTCACCTTTGTTGGCGTCTTGAATCACCTTAAACACGAACTGGTTACTGGTATCACCGACTAAAGTCGCCTTTTCTGTTACGTGGGGCGACAACAAAATATTGGCCGCTCGATCAAAGTTCATGCGAACATCCCCTCAACTTGTTTAACTGCATCCGCAGTTATTAATACTTTTTCACTGCCTACCAGATCCACAGGATTTATATCCACTGCTTCACTCACGTTCACTTTGTGCAGGTTACGAGCTGCCAAGGCGAGGTTTATATCCAATTCGCTCACCACAATGAGCACATCATCCAAGCCCAAAGAATTAAGATGCGTAGCTAATGCTTTGGTTTTCGGTTCATCCAGTTTCAATGAATCGACAACAACCAAGCGCCCCTGGCGTACCAATTCGGACAGAATCGAACTCATCGCACTGCGGTACATTTTTTTATTGACTTTCTGCGTGTGGTTTTGCGGACGTATGGGAAACGACGTACCACCCCCACGCCAAATGGGGCTTCGTATAGTCCCGGAGCGGGCCCGACCGGTGCCTTTTTGTCGCCAGGGCTTGGCGCCGCCGCCACTGACGTCAGCGCGGTTCTTGGTGGAACGCGTTCCGGCACGCCCGCCAGCCAAATAAGCGGTAACGACTTGGTGTATGAGCGCTTCATTGTATTCACGTCCAAACGCGGCATCCGCCACTTCAACGGATTTTTTCGAAGCTTTACCTGATGCGGTTGTTAATTGTAGATCCATATTCTTTTAACCTCAGCTGCGCGCTTTTACTGACGAGCGCACGATTACGTCGCCGCCTTTGGAGCCAGGTACGGCGCCTTTGATTAATAACAGATTGCGTTCGGCGTCGACTTTTACAATTTCCAAATTCTGTATGGTACGTCTGACATTTCCTAAATGACCCGCCATTTTTTTGCCTTTGAATACCCGCCCCGGAGACTGGTTCTGACCAATTGAACCTGCCGATCGGTGGGACAAGGAATTACCATGTGTCATGTCCTGGGCACTGAAATGGTGACGTTTGATCACCCCAGCAAAACCTTTACCGATACTGGTACCGGTCACATCCACTTTCTGCCCGGCGCTGAAAATCTCGACATTGATATCCCCACCGGCTTGCAAGTCCTCACCTTCGCCTTCGTCGAGACGAAACTCCCACAAACCGCGGCCAGGCTCAACACTGGCTTTGGCATAAACACCCGCCATGGGCTTGGTTACCCGGGAAGGTTTTCGCGCACCTGCCGTGACCTGCACCGCTCGATAACCGTCGCTGTCCACGCTCTTAACCTGCGTTACTTTGTTAGGCTGCACTTCGATCACAGTAACCGGCACGGAAGCGCCATCCTCTGTGAATACTCTCGTCATGCCGGCTTTACGGCCAACTACACCAATTGTCATTGTCAGTTCCTATTTTTTAAATAATCGTTTTTTTAAACAATAGTGAATCGTTTATATCAATCCGAATTAGCTCAATTTAATTTGCACATCGACGCCGGCGGCCAAATCCAATTTCATCAGCGCATCGACCGTTTTGTCTGTCGGATCGACGATATCCATCAATCGTTTATGAGTGCGTATTTCGTATTGGTCTCGAGCGTCTTTGTTAACGTGTGGTGAAACCAATACCGTCCAGCGCTCTTTTTTGGTCGGCAACGGAATAGGACCTTTTACATGTGCACCAGTGCGCTTCGCGGTTTCAACAATCTCGCGGGCTGACTGGTCGATGAGGCGATGGTCAAATGCCTTTAAACGAATGCGAATTCTTTGTCCTGTGGTTGCCATGCTGTCATAAACCTTTAACTTAAGTTAGTCACAATTAAAATGAGTCGTACTTTTTCACTGGCTTTCAGCTGCCGTTACGAAAATGCGTCTTCACATCGTTCCTGAAGCTTTTGATTAAACGTACTTCAATAAAAAGGCGGAGTACGATGATTGCTTACCGTATTCCACCTTTGCATCGTTATTCGATAATTTTCGCCACCACGCCGGCGCCCACGGTACGGCCGCCTTCGCGGATCGCAAACCGCAAGCCATCTTCCATCGCGATGGGGGCGATCAGGTTCACCACCATGTTGATGTTGTCGCCCGGCATCACCATTTCG
>JAJDNG010000248.1 GCA_022340845.1 Gammaproteobacteria bacterium
CTTTACTCATGGGAGGGTGCTTGATTTTTTGCGTCGTACTGATGTTGACTACCGCTGCGCCGTATTTTTCGACTAATTCGGTAAAGTCGGGCAATTCTTTGGCATGCGCGGGTGCAACTGCCACTGCAAAAAACAACAACAGGGCGTTCAGGGAAATCACGCTTACTGTCTTTTTTATTGCTTGGTAAGAACTCATATTCTCTCCTAAATCAAACAACGATCTCACATCATATTTAAGCACCCGTACCCTGGAGCTTATGAAACGATTATCGAATTTTTAATTTGTAATAGTTTGGGTTGATAACGAGGATTCAGACGGATTTGCGATGAAATCGTTTTTAGCCAGAAAAACCCACCCGCCAGACCGAACATGGCAAACAAAACCGTTAGTACATCCGTATTTGACAATAAAACCTGCGAGCTGACAACTTCTCCCAACATCCCGAAGGCGATAAACAATACCAAAGGCAAAGCGTAGATGAGCAGTGAGCCTTTCACCAGGGAATTTTCATCGATACCAATAACAACCTGGTCACCGATTTTAACCGGTAAGGTTTTGATCACCGCGATGACATTGGTTTTTTGGCCGAAAACTTTACCCAAAACGGAGGTTCCGCAGCCTTTGTTAGCAGCGCATTGGCCACAAACTGATTTACGCTCGGTTTGCACCCACGCCCACTGTTCTTCTACTTTAACCACTTTACCGAGTTCTTCGATCATTGGGCTGCCTCTTCCCCTTTAGCGGCGGTAGCCGAGTCCGTCTTTTCAGAGCCGGGGGCGACTTCGGCGAGGTATTGTATGGATTTCGCAATCATTTCAACTGTCGATATGGGTACCTCACCCACCACGGTGACTTTATGGTCATCAAGTACCGATCCGAAAATATTCACGGCGCCCATGCGCGAGGAGCCAATAAAGGACTGACTTTCGGCGTTAAACGGCTCTATATATACGGATACCGAGGCCAAACCATCAGAAATAATGACGTGCTCGACCGGTTGCGTGCTATTGGGCATTTGCTGTTTGTATCGGGCGGAAATCATAAACCCGCTGGGCATTTTCGCCACTTGCCACCCTCGATCAACATTAGTTTCGTCCGTACTTGTATCGTCTTCGCCATGCCAGGTAAACGACTCACCCGAAACCGCCGGCTTTAACATGGCTTCGGGGATGTCATCAACGATATCTAACTGGGTAAACATCATTTGTTCAAGTACTTCCCCTTTGGCATCGACCAGCTCTGATTTCAGTAACAGCTTGGATGCCTTGTCAATCCACAATTGATAGCCATAACGGTAAGGATCCTTGGGATTGATTTCGATAATAACGGCATCTTTACCAGCGACCCGGTTGCTGCCAGAGGTGATGAAACTGTAATTGGGGGCAAACTGTTCTAAATTAGCGGTCAGCTTGGCAAACAAATGATTATTAAAGCGGCGTTGCCCTACGACGACTGATCGACTGTCTGGCAAATAACAGGTCACAACATCGTCATGACGGATAACTTCCCGCGGCTCACCGCTGAGATGCACCAAACGCTCCCATTCTTTATTGCCATCATTTTTATGGATGAGTTGCAGAGACTCCAGGCGGCCGCCGTTTAGATAGACCAGCGAGCCATGATAGTTTAATGTTTTCAACGCTTGCCCCATCTTATTGATGTAGTCGACGGCGCTCGGTTGAATATCAACCGCCCAGGAGGCAATGGGCACAAAGACCGCCAAAAACGAAGCGAATCTTTTCACTTTAAAACTATTGCCCCTGTTGATTGGTATCTTTTGTCGAAGCTCGACTCGGCGACACCACGATTCGAGCATAAGGCATTACACCTTGAACCCGTGAGTCCATGGTATGTTGGTTGTGGTTCAATAAATATTTATTCAATTGAGGATGGTATTGATAAATTTGGGTGACCTTGGCGTCCTGGGTATCGGAAGAAGACGCTTTTAATGCGGGTACGGTGGGTGCCATGATAAATGCCTTTGGTGTCGAATTGACAGGAGTCGAATTGGCAAGCTGTTCCATCCGCACATATTGATCAGTGGAAGGCATTTCTGCCAGTGAGGTTGCCGTTTCTTTTGGCTGGTTGATGGTTTGTACCCCAATGACCGCCACAGCCGCTACAGAAGCCGCAATAGCCGCGCCGGTAATTTTTTGTTTTACAGTGGATTTGTGTTTAAGAGCGGCGGGCGCAAATACAGTGGGTTCGTTTTTCAAAGCCTCCATCACGGAGGTAGCAAATTGATTATCAATCGCGGCCGGTAAATTATTTCCGAGCGTATCACTAATTAAATGATAGCGTTGCCAGCGATCGCGTAATTCATCATCACGGCAGATTCGTTCAATAACAGCGCTGTGCTCGGAACCGTGCAATTCACCATCCATAAAAACGGAAACTTGCTCATCGATCTGCTTTGTCATAATTAGCCCACCTACTATTCCTTAACTAATAATGGTTTTAATGATTTGTCTATGGCTTCTCGTGCTCGGAAAATTCTAGATCTAACCGTGCCAACGGGACATGCCATGGCCTCTGCAATTTCTTCGTAACTTAAGCCGTCTATTTCACGCAATGTGATCGCAGTTTTCAGATCTTCCGGAAGTTTATCAATCGCTGAAAACACCGTTTGTTCAATTTCGTCACGCTGTAGTAAACGTTCCGGGGTCGCGTACTCCCTTAGTGTACTGGCCCCTTCAAATTGTTCCGCCTCCTGTATGTCGATATCGACATTTGGCAGACGTCTTCCCTGGGCGACCAAATAATTCTTCGCAGTATTGATGGCAATTCGATACATCCAGGTGTAAAAAGCACTGTCGCCCCGAAAATTGGGCAATGCTCTATAGGCTTTTATAAAGGCTTCCTGAGACACATCCAAAGCTTCGTCCGGGTCTTTTATATAGCGGGAGATAAGCTTGACCACTTTATGCTGGTATTTACGCACAAGTACGTCAAACGCAGTTTTATCTCCTTTTTGTACACGCTCTACAAGCGATTGATCCACAGTTTGTTCGCCCATCTGGGCTAAAACCCCTTCTTCTTATGGGGCAAACTCCAATCGCCTACACAGTAGACAATCGGCCAATTAGTAAGTTCGCCCATCCTTTGTAATATTCGTTGTTTGGCTTCGGAAATATAAAAGTGCTAATCATAAGCAATATACCCACCACTTGGGAACAAGATACGACACTTTTTAGCAAAAAAAACCATGCAAGCGTGCCTGGAATCGAGTAAGCTTTTGAGTTATGGCGTCACAATCTACTTTTGATGTACTCATTATTGGCAGTGGTGCGGCGGGTTTAAGCTTGGCGCTTCGCTTACCACCCAGCGCAAAAATCGCCATTATCGCCAAATCGCGCTTGCAAGACGGCAGCACCAACTACGCCCAAGGCGGCATTTCTGCGGTCATTGATCCCAGTGACTCCCAAAAATCTCATATCGAGGATACGCTTGCCGCCGGCGCCGGCTTATGTGATGCAGAAGTGGTAAGTTACGCTGTGGAACACGCCAAAGAACAAATCGACTGGCTTATCCAGATGGGAATGCCATTTACCCACGAGATCCCACCCAGCAACGCTAGCGGCTACCACTTGACAAGAGAGGGGGGGCACAGCCATCGCCGCGTCATCCATGCCGCCGACGCCACCGGCAAAGCGTTGTCTAAAACCCTTGTCGATGCACTAAAGCAGCACCCCAATATTGAATGGTTTGAAAACCACATCGCCATCGATTTGGTGACCGGAAATAAACTGGGTTATAAACTCCAGCGCTGTTATGGTGCGTACGTGCTGAATAAAAGCACCGGGCACGTCGAAGTGATGCGAGCACGATTTGTCGTATTGGCCACTGGCGGCGCCAGCAAAGTGTATCTGTACACCAGTAATCCTGATGTATCGACAGGAGACGGCATCGCCATGGCGTGGCGGGCCGGTTGTCGGGTCGCAAATATGGAGTTCATTCAATTTCACCCAACCTGTTTGTACCATCCACAAGCCAAGTCGTTTTTAATCTCGGAAGCCGTCAGAGGCGAAGGCGGCAAATTATTGCTGCCCGATGGCAGCTCCTTTATGGACAAAATAGATCCCCGAGCCGAGCTGGCACCGCGGGATGTGGTTGCACGAGCCATAGACCACCAAATGAAACGCCGGGGTTTGGACTGTGTTTACCTGGATATCAGTTTCAAGTCACCGGATTTCATTAAGAGCCACTTTCCCAACATTTATGAGCGCTGTTTGAAGTTCGGTTTTGATATGACCAAACAACCGTTGCCCGTGGTACCCGCCGCCCATTACACCTGCGGCGGAGTCATGACCGATATTCATGGTAAAACCGACATCCCCGGTTTATACGCCATAGGTGAAACCGCATTCACCGGATTACACGGGGCTAACCGCATGGCAAGTAATTCACTAATGGAGTGCCTGGTGTTCGCGGCATCGGCGGCCGAAGATATCAGCCATCAGTTGGATAAACCGTTCGCCGTAGTGGATATCCCGCCCTGGGACGAAAGCCGGGTAACCGATTCTGATGAGGAAATCGTGGTAGCCCACAACTGGGATGAATTGCGCCATTTTATGTGGGACTACGTGGGTATCGTCCGGACAAACAAACGACTGGAGCGTGCCTTACGCCGGGTGGACATGTTAGGACGTGAAATAGACGAATACTACAGCAATTTCCGCGTCAAGAACGACTTATTGGAGTTGCGTAATCTAGTGGCGGTCGCCCGACTCATTATCGAATCTGCTATCGCCAGGAAAGAAAGCCGGGGCTTGCATTACACCCTGGACTACCCTCACCCCGACAACAACCAGCCGCCACACAACACAATATTGTATTCGCCTAGTTATCTTGCGCCTGAACAAATCGAGTGCGAAGACGAACCCGCAACTGCCTGAAAATTTCCTGGTCGATGGCATCTGCAAAAATTACCACTGAGATATAGCGATCCAACCAGCGGCTGTTGTCAGTGCGAAAGTTCAAAGCCACAAAAACGGGCTGGCACGTACTGGTGGGCAATAGTTGCGCCTGTACATACCGCCCATTGGCGGTAAATAGCTGCCAATCATTATCAGATTGCCAGGTCATTGTGGGAATGGATTGCCAACGGAATAACAATCGGTCCAATAGCGGACCGTGAATCCAAGCGGTTTTATGCAAACTGACAACAGCACTGGCAAGCAGACACACCAGCAATACGAACTTGACCAACCACCAAGTCTGGAAGAACAGAACCAGCAGCGCTGCGCCAATATGAATCGTTAGCAATAAAATCAGCAACCATCTGGATGGTGTCAATTCAATATGTAACGGCGGCTCGAATTTTCTGGATGACATCGCAGAACACCGGATCCACGGGTATGGTTCGCCCCATGAGATACTCCAACAGCAAAGCGTCCGGCGTTTCCAATAAATGTTGAAACGCTTTTAAATCCGCCGGACCCAAAATCTCATATTGCGTATTAATAAAGTTTTGCAATAAATAATCCAATTCCAGCATGCCACGCCGACATCGCCAGGCCAAGCGGCTTTTCGATAAGGTGTTCATGGATTAGCTTGCCAGGGCAATGTCATATCAAGCGTTTCAACATCAGTTTTTTGATGTTACCAATGGCTTTGGTTGGATTCAGTCCTTTAGGGCACACGTTAACGCAATTCATGATCGTGTGGCAACGAAAGACTTTATAGGCGCCCTCTAATTCTTCCAGGCGCTGCGCCGTTGCCTGGTCCCGGCTGTCGGCCAGAAACCGCCAAGACTGCAACAACGCAGCCGGTCCCCGAAACTTGTCCGGATTCCACCAGAACGAGGGGCAAGCAGTACTGCAACAGGCGCACATGATACATTCGTAAAGTCCATCCAGTTTGTCCCTGTCATGAGGCGATTGCAGGCGTTCGATCTCCGGCTCCGGATCATGCACGATTAAATAGGGCTTGACCGCGCGATATTGCTGATAAAACTGTGACATATCCACGACCAAATCCCGGATGACCGGTAACCCCGGCAAAGGTCTTACTTCAACAGGCTGTTTTAATTGACTCAGGGGCGTGATGCAAGAAAGACCATTGCTACCATTAATGTTTATGCCATCGGAACCACACACACCTTCACCACAGGAATGGCGAAAACTCAAGGTTTCGTCTTTGTCAGCTTTGATTCGTAACAATGCGTCCAGCAACATCATGCCCGGCTCGATGTTGTCCAGCGTAAATTCCTGCATATACGGCGCTTGATCTTTTTCCGGATTGTAACGGTAAATGAGAAACTTCATGTTAATAAACCCTTGGCTTGGGCGGAAAGGAATCCACGCTCAATGGTTTGGTTCGCACAGGTTTAAAATCCAGCCGATGGTCTTTTTTATAAAACAGGGAATGTTTTAACCAATGTTCATCGTCTCTTTCCGGATAGTCCACTCGGGAATGAGCGCCGCGGCTTTCCTGGCGTGCCAACGCACTGGTGACTGTGGCAAGCGCAACGTCAAACAAATTCTCCAACTCCATGGCTTCGATCCGCTGGGTATTAAAAACGCTGGAATGATCCTGGATACGCACAGCCGCTAAGCGTGCCTCCATGGCTTTGACTTTATTCACACCTTCCTGCAAGACTTTTTCTTCACGAAATACGCCGCAATAATCTTCCATGGTCTGTTGCAATTCCTGCCGCAGCGCATCGACGCTTTCGCCCTCTCCGCGTTGATCCCATCGTGCCAGGCGGGACAACGCTTGATCTACGCTGCCTTCATCCAAAGGTCGGTGAAAACGGTTTTCTTTTAAAAAGTCGATGATGTCATTCCCGGCCGCGCGTCCGAACACAATGATGTCCAATAACGAGTTGCCGCCCAAGCGATTAGCCCCATGCACCGAGACGCACGCGCACTCGCCCACCGCATACAACCCGGGTATGGGCTCTTCAGCGCCCTGGCCCAGCGGCGCGACCACTTGTCCATAACGGTTGGTTGGGATACCGCCCATGGTGTAGTGCGCGGTTGGAAACACAGGAATCGGTTTTTCCACCGGGTCCATATGCAAAAAGGTAAGGACCGTATCGCGTATGCCGGGCAAGCGTTTAGCAACCACATCCGCGCCCAAATGATCCACTTTCAACAACACATGGTCGCCTTTGGGACCACAGCCTCTGCCTTCACGCACTTCTATGGCAATAGATCGACTCACTACATCGCGGCTGGCCAGGTCTTTTGCATGCGTTGCGTAGCGCTCCATAAACCGCTCGCCATTCTTATTCACCAAGAACCCCCCTTCCCCGCGGGCCCCTTCAGTGATTAACATGCCTTTGCCGGCAATGCCGGTAGGATGGAACTGAAAAAATTCCATGTCTTGTATCGGAATATCCGCGCGCAGCGCCATCGCCATGCCGTCACCGGTATTGATGCGTGCGTTGGTGTTGGTGCGAAATATTTGCCCGGCGCCGCCGGTGGCAAGCAACGTGGTTTTGGCTTCGATAATATACGGCTCGCCGGTTTCAATACTGAGTATGACTGCCCCTAAAATATAACCTTCCTCGTCCTTGATCAGGTCTATGGCAAAAAACTCATCAAAAAAATGCGTTTTGGCGCGAATGTTCTGCTGATACAAGGTATGTAAAATGGCGTGCCCTGTGCGGTCGGCGGCGGCGCAGGTTCTGGCTGCCTGCTCGCCACCAAAGTCCTGACTTTGACCGCCGAAGGCACGCTGGTAGATTTTGCCGTTGTTGAGGCGGGAAAACGGTACCCCGGCATGTTCCAACTCGATGACAATGTGCGAAGCAGCCCGGCACATATATTCTATGGCATCCTGGTCCCCCAGATAATCACTGCCTTTCACCGTATCATACATATGCCAATGCCAGTTGTCCGGCAAGACATTAGCCAGCGCCGCATTAATTCCGCCTTGTGCCGCCACAGTGTGGGAGCGGGTGGGAAACACCTTGGATACCACCGCCACATTGGCTTCGGCCTGTGATAATTGCAACGCCGCCCGCAGACCGCCACCGCCGGCACCAATCACTAACGTGTCAAACCGCTTTCGTGGAATAGACATTATGCCGCCACCTTCAACAACAAACGCAATGACCATAGCCCGCAACCGGACAAGAGAAGAATTAACATGGCGAACAATCCCGCGCGCACGGCAGCTGATTTGACATAGTCCATGATCACATCCCGCAGCCCGATCCAGGCATGCAATAAAAGAGACAGGATAAATAGCGCCAGCGCGGCATTTATGAACGGATGAGCAACCCAGGCTATCCATTGACTATAATCTTGCGGTGGAAGCCATATAAATTTGATCGCGGCAAATAAAACGAATACAGCCAGATAGACTGCAGTCAGGCGTTGTACCAGCCAGGCTTTCAATCCAAGTGATGCCGCTGAAGTCATAACAGCAATCCTAAGGCGAGTAACGCCAAACCGGCTGCACCAAAATGCACCAGCCAGGCGCCGCGCGCCGCGGTAGTTTTGCTAATACCTATATCCAAATCGATGAGCAGGAAGCGTATACCGGCAAGAAAATGATGGGCCAGATTCCATAACAGAAAAACCAGAGTCAATTTCCCGGGAATACTATCGATCAGGCCAACGACGATGGTATAGCCGTGTTCGTCCCTAATTGTTAATCCAAAAAGATAGATCAGTACTGGAAGCGAAACACTGAGTAACACGCCGGAAATGCGGTGTACAATTGATACAACAGCCGCAACAGGAAAGTGGATTTTCGTGAGATTTAAAAATTTTGGCCGTATAAGCATCGTTTTCATTATTATATTGAGTGTATATCAATTTGCACTAACTTCCAGTCTTTCCGGCTATTTCCCGTTTTTTTCAGCGTAAAATTGTATACCAACACCATGAAAAATCACCTGCGCTACTTTATTGTATTACCTGGGTAGTATTTCATCTATAAAGGTATGCGTTATCATGATTCAATAAAGCATTTTTTTAATCCAAATACTGAAGGTAAACAACTATGACAGCAAATCAAGAGTGGTTGGAATATCTCAAGGCCGAAGGCGCTGTAATCGAAAATGAAAAAGTGGCGCATTTCGGCGCCGCTGATGATGCGCTATCGGACTTGAATGAACACACCATTGTGGCACCACTGGACGACTATGCCGTCATCAGTGTGAGTGGCGAGGATAGTGCGGATTTTTTACAAAATCAATTCAGTAATGATGTTCGGGCCGTCAGCGAGACTCGTAGTCAACTCAATGCCTATTGCAGTCCCAAAGGTCGAGTGTTGACATTGTTCCGCGTAATCAAGCAGGGGGAAAAATATTATTTATTGTTGCCGCAAGAGCGCCTCCAAGCCACTTTAAACCGCTTAAAGATGTTCGTATTACGCAGCAAAGTTACCCTGGAAGATGCCAGCGCCCAAATGGGCTTGTTGGGGATCGCCGGCAGCAAGGCCACTGCACTGATTAACACTTTGGTCGCGACGACACCGGAGCAAGTGGACGATTGTGCTTATGCCGAGCCGCTGTCGGTAATCAGAATCGCAGGGGAACCCAGTCGATATGCCCTGTTTACAGACTTCCGGACCTTAAAACTGGCCTGGGCTAAGAGTAAAGATTTCGCCACACCGGTCAGCGCAAAACATTGGGCATACCTGAACATTCAAGCCGGGGTGCCGGAAGTATTGGAAGCCAGTAGTGATGAATTTGTGCCCCAAATGCTCAATTTGCACAGTTTAAATGCCATCAACTTCAAAAAAGGCTGTTATCCCGGCCAGGAAGTGGTGGCCCGCATGCACTACTTGGGAAAACAAAAACGGCGCATGTACCTGGCCCATATCGATTCGGACGCCGAACCCCAACCGGGGGTGAACTTGTACAGTGAACCGGACGCCGCAGGTCAAAGTGTGGGCAAAATCGTCAACGTTACCGCGGCCCCCCAGGGCGGCTACGATGCGCTGGTGGTGGTGCAAATCGCCGCCGTGGAAAATGGTGATCCAGTTCTCACCCAGGATAATACCTCACTAAATTTTAAAGAATTGCCCTATGTTGTCGAAGTAGAGGGTAAGCAATAAACCGTTACCAGGAACCCTGGAAAGTACTCAACATACTAAAACCGTAAACCAAACCCATGAAAATACTACGGATATGAGCAGCAAACCATTGGCGAAATCTTCATCAAAATCCGCGGCAAAAATCACGGCAATCACTCATCCGTCCCCGGAAAAAGCCTTGAATGTGGACAAATTTATTGGCCAGTTGTTGGAGGATTTGAAATCGAATCAACTGGAGCTACCGGTCCTGCCTCAAGTGGCGGTCAAAGTTTCGAAAATTATCGATGATCCCGGCGCCCGGTCCAAAGACCTCGCCAAAGCCATCGGCGCAGATCCAGCGCTGTCCGCCCGGGTTATTCAAGTGGCAAACAGCCCCCTGGTCCGGGGTAGCAATAAAATCGACAACCTGCAATCGGCGTTAACCCGAATGGGTAACACCATGGTACGCAACATTGTGACCACTTTCATGGTTCGGCAGTTATTCCGCACCGAAAACCAATATTTGCAAGACCGTATGAAGTTGATTTGGAATCATAGCGCGCATGTCGCCGCGATCAGCCATGTGCTCGCCACACATTTTAGTATTTTAAAGCCTGACGAAGCCATGCTGGCCGGTGTGCTCCACGATATCGGCAAATTACCCATTCTTTCCAAAGCCCGTAAAATCCCCCACATCGCTGAAAACGGAAAGGCTCTGGATATGGTATTGGCGCGCTTGCACCCTTCGCTGGGCAAAGCCATCTTGGCGGCGTGGCGATTTGATGAGGAATTCATCGACGCGGCGGCGGAACACGAAAATATATACCGCGACTCAAAAGTATTGGATTTCGCCGATATCGTACTGGTGGCCAATATACACAGCCATATGGGTAAACCCGACGCCAAACGGATAGAAATGGATAAAGTACCGGCGCTCAAGAAACTCAACCTGGATCCGGAAGCCAGCATCGCCGTATTGGAAGAAGCGCATAACGAAATCGTCGAAATCCAAACGCTGCTAACCAATTAACCGCTCATTCAACGTTCTGATTAACCGCCAAGACCCTAGGAACTTTA
>JAJDNG010000267.1 GCA_022340845.1 Gammaproteobacteria bacterium
CTGGGTCGAGCCGATACAGAAAATAAGCTTTTCCTAATAGTCATGGATAGCGCCAGGATCGGATTTACTCATTTTTACAACGACTTTTTTGAAATAATTGTTTGAAGCAACGAGTTTTTCAACGACGAGGTTTCGGAGGCATTATGAACAAGCAACGCGGATTTACCTTAATAGAATTAGTGATGGTTATCGTCATTTTAGGCATATTGGCCGCATCGGCGATTCCCAGTTTTGTGGATGTGTCCGGAGACGCAGAACAAGCCGCGGTGGAAGGCATCGCGGGCGCGTTAGGCTCGGCTTCAGCCATTAACTACGCCGTGCGCAGCATGGGTAACGGCGATGGTGTGGCCGTGGCGGCATGCAGTGATGTGGAAGCTGCGCTGGAAGGCGGCGACGCCGACAACACTAACGGCATTGCCGGCGACGCGGATTTTGTGATTGCCGGGACCATACCAAATTGTTCGGTACAACTGGCGGCAGACGCCACCGTAACGGCAAATTTTGTAGGCCACGTTATTCCTTAAACCACCCCATGCCTCTGTCGCAGCCGCTGGCCGTATTCTCCGGCCGGCGGCGACTCTTTTCTGCCATGACATTTACGCCATGACGATTAAGCCATGACTTTCAAGCGATGTCTCATACGCCATGAACAAGGATAGTCGCGGATTCACTTTAATTGAATTAGTCATCGTCATTGTTCTGGCATCCATTCTGGCGGCGTATGCCGTCGTCAAGTGGCCCTCCGACAGCGAACTCAAACTTCCCGCACAAGCCAGTTTACTGGCCAGTCACATCCGGCACACTCAGGCTTTGGCCATGCACTGGGGGCAACCCCTGCGCCTGACCATCAGCAGCGGTGCGTATTCGGTATCCTGTGTCACCGCATCGGCCAATCCACCGTGTAATAGCACGCCGGTCATTGATCCCGTGACCAACCAAAGCTTCAGCGTTGCACTGGAAACCGGCATCAGTCTGGCCGGCGCCAATACGGATTTCGACACATTGGGACGGCCGGTATCCGCTGGCAGCTTGCTGACCGCCACGCCGGCACGCACCTTCACCCTCAGCGCGGATGGCGGCAGTCACGCGGTGGTATTGGAGCCGTTGACAGGCTTCGCGTCTTTTTAATGGAGTGCCATGGCATTGCGAACGGCAACAGGCTTTACCCTAATCGAACTGGTGATGGTCATTGTTCTGCTTAGCATCAGCAGTGCGGGGCTGATCATGCTGTTCGGCCAACTCACCAATTCGCTGGCCATTAATAATGATATTCAAACGGCCGCACAACTGGCGCAAGAGTGTGCCGAGCACTTATTGGGGGCGCGCCGCCAGGCGGGATACGATTTAGGCGGCGTGACCGATTGCAGCGCATTGCCAGCGTATAACGGCTTCGGGCCACCGGCAGTGACTATTAGTGATCCGTATGCGGGTGCGGCCTGTCCCGGTGGGGCAAGCTGTAAACTACTGACCATCGACGCCACCTATGACAGCGGCGCCGCGACGGTGAGCGTGTTGATGACGGATTATTAGCATGGTTGATTACCCACATTTCAACGCCCGGCAGTGCGGATTCACCTTAATCGAAATGGTGATGGTTATCGTTATTCTGGGGATTCTGGCCGGACTGACCGCGCCGATATTCTCCCAAGGCCTGACAGCCGCCCGCCTGACCACGGAAAACCTGCACACCCTGGCCAAGCTGCGTTACGCCACCGAACGCCTGGCGCGGGAAATTCGCCAGGTCAATTACAATGGCAGTGCTTATGATGTCAGTACCATGACCGGTTCCAGTTTGGTGTTCACTAAGGACGATACCGTCACGACGACGGTAAGCATCACCCATTCGGGCTCCAACCTCACCCTGGCGTACGGCACGCCGTCGGTGTCAGGCGTATTAGCCGACGAAGTAAGTAGCATGAGTCTCGCCTATTACGACGCTGATGGTGCCGTTACCGCCAGCAGCACGGATTTGGCGTTTGTGGAAATCAAGCTCACGCTGCAAAATCCCACCACCGGTGGCTCGTATTCGCAACGTACCCGGGTGGCATTGAGGGATCGACTATGAAGCACGTCTCTCGGCAATCCGGTGTGGCCAGTGTTATCACCGTGTTACTGTTGGCCATAGTGGTGATGTTGGTGCTGGTCATGTCCATTCAAATCTCCGTCACCGGTGTTAATGACACTTTGAATCAAAGCGACAGCGTCGCGGCATTATTCCTGGCGGAAAGCGGCGTGGAAAGAGCCAGCTGGAATTTCGGTAACAGCGGAGTGTGCGATACCGCAATGGCCGAAGGTCCTGTCAGCATGGGCTCGGGGAGTTTTACCATCGAAGACCTGGGGGCCGGATTTAATACCGATTTCAGCGGTGCGGCGCTACCGGCTGAGCAGTGCCGGGTGCGGGTGACGGGCACCGTCAGTGGCAGCAATACGTCCCGCACCACCGAGGCGGTATTGGAGATCAACGCCAATCTGATTCAAACCGCCAATCCCGATTTTAACGATCCGCCCGGCAGCGGACCCCCCACCGGTTGGACATTCAATCAATCCGGGGCGTTTTCCGGCGATCCCTGGGACGACACCGGCGGGCCGGACGGCAGCCGTGCCGCATTTATCTATAAACCCAATCCCGGCGGTGGCGCGGCCAACGGTGGCGGTTCCTTTGCCCTGAGTGGGTTTACAGTTACTGCGCCCATTACTTTGAGCATGACGTTTGATTACAAAGTGGAAAACGGTAGCGCGCCGAATTCCATGCAGCTCACATTCAGTGTTAGCGACGGTAGTACTATTTATAGCTCCGCCGTGTATCAAGACAGCAATACCGGAGGGGCGTTTGTCTCCGGCACTACGACCATAGACCTCACCGGCAGTGGTTCGGTTTCATTGACCGCGTTGAGTTTTGATCTGGAGGCTAAATCCGGCCAACCGAATCGAATCTGGCTGGACAACCTGGTATTGACCGGTGGTGGCGGTGGTGCCGGTGGGCCTGTGACTTTAAAGCAATGGCGGGAAGTGGTGTATTAGGTGGCGGGGGAATCTTTCTCTTTGGCTTTATGGTCTGCCTGCACTTGCAGCAAGGTCAGCGTGCAATTGAAAATATCATCGTATTCGTCGATGCCGGTGCCGTATTATTGATAGCCGCGGTAAAAAAATTGATTCTGGTAGCGGTGCTCGCCGGTTTTGATAATCACAAAGTGACAATCCCTGGCCTGCGGTGAGTTGGGTTGCGCTTTTATCCGGGCGCATTTCCGTGTCGGTTCGGCTAGCTCCAACGGTATGGTTTCACCGAAGCGTTCGGCAACGGTTTTCTTGATTACATCCAGTTCGGCATTATTGAAATCCGGGATTTCGCTCATGGGCGATTTCCTTTTGTAAGATATCTTTGACGTTTTTGTGCGATAGCATTCGCCTATTCCTGCAGACGATACGCATCCATTGCCACTTCGCGGACTTGTTTGCCGGTGAGCACGACACGCCCTTGATAGCGGTATTCACCGTCACTGGCAAACTCGAAAAAAAATATGCGGCATAATTGTAAGCGGCCATTTTCGCCACGCCGCAGCCAGAGTTTTTTCACCGCCACGGTGTCGTCCAGAAACTGCACCTGAGCGTTGCGGCAAGCCTGCTGGCCGGCCAGTTTGGCGATTTCCTTGCACTGCATGGTGTCCCACCAATACCAGGTAATGGCGACCAGAATCCCCACCAGTAACAGCGCTTCCATTTACTCAACCTGGAATAATCAGTTGAACACCGACTTGTCGCAAAGTGGTGTCGTGACCCGTCACTCTCGCAGCAGGTGAGTGCACCCTTAAGTTCTGTGTTTGATTCAATCGCTTGCGTGCCAAAGTAACGGTCAATTGTCTAGTGGTCCATGCGGGTAATATAGTGTTGCCAGGGCAAATTTAAAGACAGGCAGGCAAATCCCAATGGATTAGCAATCGGGATTTGCATGTTTTGCCAATGTCGTGGGAATAGGTGTCGTGAAACAACTAACCAGTGGTTTTATTTGGTTTTCGTGGCTGCTTTCGTGCTGATTTTGAGATATTTTTTTTCGTAAGACACGGTAAGGTCTTTGGCCTTTTTCAGTTCAGCTGGGGACATTTTTGTTGCCAGATAATCGATGCCCCATAGGGCGCTGCCGACTTTTTCCAATGATAAGGCTGCGGCGGCGACACTGTACCAGGCATAACTCTGTACCAAATCTCTGGTAGTCCCCGTGCCTTTGGCGTACATTACTCCCAAATTGGCCTGAGCGGCAGTAACGCCTTGTTCAGCGGCTTTTTTATACCAATAAAAGGCTTTTTGGTAATCCTGTTGAACGCCCACCCCCGTGTGGTACATAACCGCAATGGTGGATTGCAGATGAGCATCGCCCTTTTCCGCGAGCTTTTTCCATTCTTTGTGGGCCGTTGCGAAATCATTATTTTGCAGTGCTTCCAGGCCTTTTTCGTAGCCGGCCCATAAGGGGGAATTAATGCAGAAAGTGAGTAGTGATACCGTAATGGCGAATACAGATTGTTTCATCCCTTGCCCCATATCCGAGTTGTTGTTTAATACAATGTTTACCCTCAAAGTCATCAATATACCACAAGGCGTTCCACAGTTCGCAACCTCCATGCCGCTAAATACTGCGGACAAAAAAAAGGCCGCAACAGGGCGGCGTCGCGGCCGGACAAACATATTTGGGGGCATGGGTTATGTTTGTCGTGTGCACACTTTACAAAAAGCTCTATGTCATTGGAAGTAATAAATATTAATATTTTTATCACTAAAACATATATAGAAAATTGGTTGAAAAATGTGCAAGTGATCCGAAATACGTATTTATGAATAGGCGTCGCGGCAAATTTACGTAAGTAGGTAATTCGGTGTAATTATGTCGTGTAGTCCGACGGCCGAAACCATAACTTGGCATGAAAGATGTTCCAAAATCCACTATGATTTCTCCACAATGATTCCGATAATGTACTTACTTCAGCGAAAAAGGGAGTTGAAACCCACATGACAGTGTTTAAAACAGCAGCCGTTACCATTTATTTTTGCGTTTCTTTGCTTTCAGGAGCCAATGTTTTTGCTCAGGATGTGAGCGTGCAGAAACTATTGGAAGTCGAAGATCAGCTGCGCGAGGAACAAAAGAAAAACGAAGAAACCAAATCAGCTATAGTGCAACTGGAAAAGAAAGTGCAATGCACATATGGTTTGGTCAAAGGCTACGAAAATTGCGATGCCAATTTCACTGAAAAGTCAGAAGACTATTTCGCATGTATTCAGCAAGCCCGCAAGGATAAAG
Source organism: Gammaproteobacteria bacterium (assembly GCA_022340845.1). Classification (GTDB taxonomy): domain Bacteria; phylum Pseudomonadota; class Gammaproteobacteria; order SZUA-152; family SZUA-152; genus JAJDNG01. Next base: position 5,288 of record JAJDNG010000267.1, read on the forward strand.
ACGAATGCATGTTGGATATGGCGGCTGAATAGCCAAAATACGCGCACGTTAACTGTATTTTTAATAAGGGGCATGGTTATGCCCCTAGTGTTGTTTAAATCGGATGTTTGCAACACGTGCCACGGGCGCGCCTATTGATCCACTAAACCGCTGTTCACCACACACGCGGTGTAAAGATCCTGGGCTGTTTTAATCCGGTGGCTCATCTCGGTTGTATTGATTTTTCCCTGCGTAACGTCGGTTTGCAGCGCGTCATAGAGTTGCAAAGAAGCGTCTTCTGTTGTGCCGCCATTTAATAACGCATCAAATGCCACTTGCCGGTATTTGTTTTCATATGCCTGAAAAGTTTTAAACTGGCATTGAGCCGCTGTGTTGGCCAATGCATCCAATTCGCGCTTAATTTGGGATTCTGTCAAGCCTTGGGATTTATAACGATCGATTTTGGCTAAACGTAGTTCCGGTAACATTTCGTTTTTATATTTTTGCATAAATACCCGCTCAAAGTCATCGGTCTCCGCGTATACCCAACTTGCTGCTGACAACATCAGCCAAGTGATGACTATCAACAACAAAGAACTCTTGTGATTCAAAATAACACTCCTCAATTTATCGGTTTTGTGCGTTTATCGTTGTCTGCAACTGAGAGCAATGCTACCAGCATTGCGTCCGTGTGTAATGTAATTATCAAATAAAGTTGCTATTCTACTTCTCATGAACGCCATTGCATGCCCCCAGGAGTTTGTTGCATTCGCCCATAAGATTGCCGATGCCGTCGGTGAAGTTCACCGGCGATATTTCCGCAAGTCGGTTCGCATGCAGATCAAAGTGGATGCTTCACCGGTGACCAATGTGGATCAAGAGTCTGAACAAGTGATGCGGGACATGGTGCACAAACGCTTTCCCGGCCACGGCATTATCGGGGAAGAATTTGCGGACCACCAGCGAGACGCCGAATACGTTTGGGTGATCGATCCCATTGACGGCACCAGACAGTTCATCAGCGGCAAACCGTTATTTGCGCTGTTGCTGGCCCTGGCTCACAAAGGTGAGTTTATATTGGGAGTGATCGATCAGGCGATTCTTAAAGAGCGCTGGCTGGGCGCCGATGGTCACGGTACCTTGTACAATGGATCACCGGCGCATACCCGCCGCTGCCCAAGCCTGTCGCGTGCGGTGTTAAGCCGCCCGGGCTATGATGAGTATACCGAAGGCAGGAACGACGTCATCGACCGGGTCAGCGCACAAGCGCAATGGGTGGAATGGGGCATAACCCCTTATGACTACGGTCTTATCGCCTCAGGCTATATGGATGCAATGATTAATTCCGGACCTAAACTGTGGGACTTGGCGCCCATTGATCCCATTATCCGCAACGCCGGCGGCAAAGCGGTGGACTGGCACGGCAAGCCCCTAAACCTGGAATCACCGGACCACGTTATCGTCGCGGGCGATCCCGCGCTGATCGACGGCATATTGGGGCATATCAACGGCGAGCAAGAATAAAAACTGGTGCCGGAAAGAGGATTCGAACCTCCGACCTGCGCATTACGAATGCGTTGCTCTACCGACTGAGCTATTCCGGCGCGTGGGTGGAATAAAACGCAGTATTATAGCGCTTACGGAAAATTTTGCACCCGGGAATTCGCGGCAATTGAGGTCTGGCTTCGTACCAGCCTTTGGTTTGGCTTTATAAACTGATAGGCACCGGATTCGCATGCCAGATGTCTTCGCAATATTCACGTATGGCGCGGTCGGAAGAGAACTTGCCCATGCGGGCCACGTTGAGAATGGATTTGCGGGCCCATTGGTCGAGGTCCCGGTAAGCGTGGCCTACCTCTGCCTGGGTGTCGGTATAGGATTGATAGTCGGCCAACACAAGGTATTGATCCTGGCGTAGCAGTGAGTCGATCAGCGGCTGGAATAAATTGACCTGGCTGTGGGAGAAGAATCCGGTGGAAATCAAATCCAGCACAGCGCGCAGCTGAGTGTTGTTGTGGTAACACTCTCTGGGATTGTATCCTCGGGCTTTCAGCTGGGTGACTTGGTCGGTGGATAAGCCGAATTGAAAAAAATTCTCCTCGCCCACTTCCCGCTGGATTTCAATATTGGCTCCGTCCAGTGTGCCGATGGTGAGCGCCCCATTCATGGAGAATTTCATATTGCCCGTGCCCGAGGCTTCCTTGCCGGCCAGGGAGATTTGCTCGGACAGGTCGGCAGCGGGAAAGATGTATTGGGAGTTTTTTACATTATAGTTGGGCACAAACACCACTTTGATCCGGTCCTTGACGTCAGGGTCGTTGTTGATGACTTCGGCCACTGAGTTAATCAGTTTGATGATCAGTTTGGCGGTGTAATAACTGGGGGCGGCCTTTCCGCCGAAAATAAAGGTGCGCGGCGTAAGGTCGATATTGGGATCGTTCTTCAGATGGTGGTACAAGGTCACGATGTTCAGCACGTTCAAGTGTTGGCGCTTGTATTCATGAATACGTTTGACCTGGATGTCAAACAGGGAATCCGGCGAGACCACCACGCCGGTTTCCCGCTGGATAAACTGCGCAAAGCGATGTTTGTTGAGTTGTTTGATCTTTAGCCACTCGTCGCGAAACGCGCTGTCCTCGGCAAAATCCTCCAGGCGCTTGATCTCTTCCAGGTGGCGCACCCAGTTGTCGTTGCCCAGCGCATCGCTAATCAACCGGCTAAGACCGGGATTGTGCTGCAGCATAAACCGCCGCGGAGTCACGCCGTTGGTTTTGTTGCTGAACTTGTACGGCATGATGCGATAAAAATCGGCCATCACGCTGGTTTTGAGCAATTCGCTGTGCAGTTCGGCGACCCCGTTGATGGCACTGCTGCCCACCGCGGCCAGGTTGGCCATGCGTACATAGCGGTCGCCGTTTTCTTCAATCAAAGACACCCGGGAAATCAAGCCATCGTCGTCGGGAAACAGGTTGCGCACTTCGTCCAAAAAGCGAAAATTGATTTCATAGATGATTTCCAGGTGCCGCGGCAAAATGGACTGAAACAACCGCACCGGCCATTTTTCCAGGGCTTCGGGCAGTAAGGTGTGATTGGTATAGGCAAAACTCTTTTGCGTCACTGACCAGGCGGTTTCCCAGTCCATATGATGTTCGTCGATCAACATGCGCATGAGCTCGGCCACCGCGATGGAAGGGTGGGTGTCGTTAAGCTGGATGATGTATTTCTCATGAAAGTGCTCCAAACCATCGCCGGTACCCAGGTAAATACGTAGCATGTCCTGCAAAGAGCAACACACAAAGAAGTATTGCTGTTGCAGGCGCAATTGTTTGCCGGCTTCCGGTTCGTCGTTGGGGTACAGCACTTTGGTGAGGTTTTCGGAAATAATTTTTTCCTCCACCGCCTGATAGTAATTACCAACATTAAACGCCTGGAAATCGAAGGACTCCGGTGCCTCGGCTGACCACAAGCGCAGCAAATTGGCATTATTGACCCGGTAGCCCGGGATGGGGGTATCGTATGCGACGCCTTTGACTTCGCGGTCGGGTATCCACAATACCCGGTGTTTGCCGCCATCATCGATGAAATGTTCGGTGTAACCGCCCAGTTTGACTTTAAAGGTGATTTTGGGGCGGGCCAGTTCCCAGGGATTGCCGGCGTGCAACCATTTGTCGGTGTGCTCCACTTGCCAGCCATTGTTGATACTCTGGTCGAATATGCCGAATTCGTAGCGAATGCCATAACCGATGGTCGGTATTTCCAGGGTGGCCAACGAGTCCATGTAGCAGGCAGCCAATCGGCCCAGTCCGCCGTTGCCCAGCCCGGGTTCCTCTTCCTGTTCGGCCAATTCCTCAAAGTTGAGGCCAAGATCTTCCACCGCTTGTTTGACATCTTTCATGATGCCCAGATTAATGAGGTTGTTTTCCAGGTGCGGGCCCAGCAGGAATTCCGCCGACAAATAACACACGGTACGGGAGCGGTTGTTTTTGTACGCTTGCGCGGTTTTAATCCAGCGGTGCAGCAATCGATCGCGCACGGTATAGGCCAGTGCCTGATAATAATCGTTGGGGGTGGCAACGTCGGGAAAACGCCCCTGGATATAGAACAAGTTATCCAGTAAAGCCCGTTTGAGAGTCTTCAGGCCCAGACCGGTGCGGGTGGGTTCGTATTCGGTTTGCTCGATTTGCTGGCTGGCGGATTTGGTTGGTGTATTCATGATGTGATCGGCTTCCCTTTTGTTGCGCATGGTGTGAGCAGGAATCGTCTGGTTTTTTTGTAGCTGTTGTGTGGCGGATGTTGAAAATGCGCCGATGCTAGCCAGTGCTGGTCGTCATTATCAGCCAGTCTCAATCAGCCATGTCGACTACACAATGTCAACTACACAATGATAGCCGTAAAACCATAAAATTTTTAGCGCTAAGGTAAAAATATTCCAGGGAGATGTGCCGCCATGCGATGAGCCGGCCAAGGGTTGGAATTTGAGCCAAAGCGTGGGTCAATACCGGAACTTGGCATGTTCCGGTGCTATGCGAGGCATCCACGCCGCTGATGAACAACGCAGGGACTTCTCCTGCAAAGGGTAAATTGCAGACCGGGTTACGCAGATTCCTGGTATTGGTATTGAAACGCGGTCGGTTCGCCGTGAGGTTCAAGGGTGATATTTGCCGCTTCATCGGCGTTATCGAACTTGCCGATGATCTGACCGCTGCCGGTTAAAAGAGTCACTGTATTGTCCGGTAATTCTTTAATGTAGAACGTCATCAGCTGATCTCCTGTGTGTGATCCCCTGTGCGAGGTGTTGGCGTGGTTCCTGGTGAGACGCTGTTTAGGTTAGTCTTTGATTGTGAACGTTTGGTGATGAAATGATGAATTTTTTACGACGAATGCAAATCCGTTGGGTTAATACCGAAGGATAACGTATTGATTTTCAATATGATTGTCGTGTGTAAAAGAGGGTGGCCGCCACGGACGTGCTCACCGGTTGTGGTGTGCGCGGGTTGCAAAAAGCATTGGTTAAGCAGCCTGATGCCGGGCGTGTTCGTGTTGCAGTAATTTCTGAATGTGCTGTAGCAGCTGCTCGATTTGGTGGCGATTTAACAACCGGATTTTCTGCTCTGAGGTGCTCACCGGTAATCCCTCGAGTTCATAGTCATCATTGCTGGTCAGGGCAATCAGCGGAATAGAATT
>JAJDNG010000025.1 GCA_022340845.1 Gammaproteobacteria bacterium
AGCGTTGTTTAAGTCCTGTGCTGGCAGGCATTCGATGACGGAATCCTCCCGTAACACGTGCCAGCGCTGCAATAAACGCCGCAGTTGGTTTTTCTGGGCGACGCTAAAGCGAATTCGCTGCGTCAATAATCGGTAATCTTGTACGAATACGCGTGTGTCCGGCATGGCAGTTTGTATTTTGTCGAACTCCTCGAGCAGGCTTTCTACAATCAGCAATTGATGCCCAATCAGTTCTTCTCCCACGTGCTTGGTAATGTGCTTGTGGGAGGTAAATTGATTATCGGAAATGATTTTCAAACAATGAATGAGTTCAAAGCTGGAAAAACGCGACGCCGCGGCACAAAATCCCAAAGCCTCCATATCATAGGCCGCTTCAGTAGTATAAGCCGTTTCGGCTTGGTCCACTGAAATCACCTCAGCGCTGGCGCACGGTAAATCAAAGGTAAAACAAGGATAGTAACGTTGCGTAGCGGCCACATCGCTGACCCGGTGAGCCATGATGGCGACACCAAGATCCAAAGTCTTGTGCCCGGCAATACCTATGTTCAGCCACAGGTGAGAATCGGTATGGCCCATATCGAGTTCCTGATTGGCGTTCAGCAGCGCTTGCAAATACCCCACTGCGCTGGCGGCAGCAAATTTACCCATGCCGGATATAATGAGCGTTATGCGTTCGTTGCCATACACGGCAAACCCACCCTGTTGTGTGGATTTTCGCAGACGATAATGCTGGATAATGGGATTGGCTTCACAAGCCAGTGCGGTAACAATATTTATCATGGATTGTCATGGTTTTGAGTGTCGTTATCGTTGCTCCGCATGCGGTGAGGAAAAACGATCAATGAGTTGTTGATAATACGCCGCTTCCGCCTGCTTGCCTCTTTTTATTGCACCCTGGATGTAAATCGCGCATTTTGCCTTCAAAGCCTCCAGGGTCAGGTGATAATTATTTTCCGTCAAGGTTTTTTCATTGAGCATTTTAAGCAATGCCTGGATGCGAAACCGGTCCATACCCCAATGCCGGCGGGACAGTTGATCATCATGGCCGCCGTATTTTACGATCAACGGCGAGTCGATAAATAATACCTCGTATTGATTGCATATGCGCAACCACAAGTCATAGTCTTCACAGGCCGGCAGGGATTCATCAAACAACCCTACTTGTTCAAACAACCTTTGATGGATAATGACCGATGAGGGTGAAATTGCACATAATGGCAGACATTTGTCGTAGATATAACCGCCATATTTTTGATGCTTATTCATGGGATTGACACGTTTGCCGTGGCGAATCCAAATTTCTTCGGTATGACACAATAATACGCCGGCATTATTCTGTAGCGTTTCAAATTGCTTTTGTAACTTATCCGGTAACCATTCATCATCGGAATCCAGAAACGCGATCCAGGGCGAATTCGCCACAGAGATGCCTGTATTGCGCGCTTTGCTTACCCCCAAATTATCCTGAAAACAGTATTTGACGTGCGGATAGTTCGCCTTCAGCATGGCATGGGTATCGTCGGTGGAACCGTCGTCTACCACGATCACTTCCTGTGGTCTTACCGTTTGCGCAACCACGGAACGTAACGCCCTGTCCAACAGGGTTTGACGATTGCAGGTTGGAATAACCACGCTGACCGGGACAACTTTCTTCATGGCCGAAAATTATACAACGATTAGCTCCGCTTGACTGCACTGAAAAATTCTAAAGACAGTGATTTAGGGCTGTTTTTAGAACTCATGGGGCCGCTTTCTTCTATACTATCAAGACATAACGCAAGACATAACACAAGACGTAACGCGCACCAATAAGTCACTGCTCCCCTCGGACACGCCTATGCCACCGCTTGATAAAATTCGGCGCTTTTCGCATCCCAAGCTCGGTATTATCATGTGCGTTTTAACCGTTTACAGCGTTCATCCCGCAGTCGGCGATACCTTGTGGGATTATTTGGCGCGATACCCTACCAGCGTAGATTTGATGGACATTGCCCCTGCAGACCATCAATTCTTTGTCATCGGTGCGAGAAGTGAATTCCTTCGCTGGGAGAGCGACTCTACACCGCCAGTGGAAACCATCGTCCCGCCTCTGCAACGAAATCTCTTACTGGTTCTGAATGTGGATAAACGCGAACAAGACTTGGTGTGGCACAGGGAATATGCGAATTTACCGGATGTCCATGAAGTGTATTCCACAGCGCCTACCACCGATCACCAGCTGTGTATTGTCTACGGCAGTGACACAAGAAAGGAAACCGGGATCAACCCGCTGATGGTACGGCTGGATCGCACGGGGGGTTCTCTGTGGTTTAAACACGTATTTCCTCAGGACACTGATACGGATTCTGAATTCGTCAGCGGGGAACAAATCGCGAACCTTGATGCGATCAAACTAACCGCAACGGCCAATAATGCGTGTTTGTTGGCGTTAATTACCCGCTCAACGCAATTTGAAGAAACCTTCCGACTGCACTTAATTCGCTATGGCGAACAAGGGGAGATCGTTTGGCACAAAGTGTTGCCGACCAATCTCTATGGCAAATCACACCTACTATCAGCTCACCCGCCATGGCGGCATTTTGTGGTGCAGACTAATGTATCCCGCGACGCGGCACTGCAGGCAATGATGCGTGGTCAAGCGTTTATACCGCAAATAAATATGATCGTATTAGACAGTGATGGCGGAGTTTTACCAAAAATCGACCTGCCAAACACCCTTAATGATGCATGGTTATACAACGCCATGGCAACTTCGCCGAAATCGTTGCTGTTTGTCGGTAAAAAAGGCGGTCCCTGGCTGGCGCATATCCACAGCGATGGCCACGTAGCAACTGAACATTTTGATAATAATAAAATCACAACCAGTGGGGCAGTGACTGCCATTACCGCGCGAGGTAAACGGGGTTATATTATTACTCATGACGGGTATATAAGTGTTCTCGACCCTAAATTGCATCGGCAATCCACCGAGGCTATCAAGGATATGGTCACTAAAAGCTATCATAATCCACAACTGGCACTTGAACACCCCGAACACCTGGCGGTGGACAAACTGTTACCTTTAAACACCGCGCATTATTTGCTGTTTTATCAATATGGAAGTCAGCTTGTTGAAGTCAACCTGGAAAAACAACGGCCAAAATAAAACCAGTCACAATTTATTTTAGAATAATAAACGGCAAAACACCCCAAGCCATGCAATCCTCACAAAAATACCCGGTACACGACCCACACACAGCCTTTCAATCTCCGCATGATCGCTATCCGCCAATCAGCGACTATGCGTTAATTGGCGATTGTCGCACAGCGGCATTGGTCTCCAGCAGGGGTTCTATCGACTGGCTATGCCTGCCCCACTTCTCGAGCCCGTCAATTTTCGCCGCTTTGCTGGATAATCAAAGAGGTGGTCGGTTTGCGATATTCCCTGCGGCGCCATTCAAAGTTCAGCGTCGTTATCGTAAGCACACCAACGTGTTGGAAACGACGTTTACGACCGATCAAGGCGTTGTGCGTTTGACCGACAGTTTATCAATCCCCAATGAGCAGGCACAAAATGTTTTGCATCCCCAGAGGGAGGTATTACGTATTGTCGAATGTCTACAGGGGAAAGTCGATACGCAAGTGATTTTCGAACCCCGGCCCGATTACGGTCGTACACGGCCCCGCCTGATACAGCGCGGCGCTCTGGGATGGGCTTGCGAGATGGGCAGTGAGGTCCTGATTCTGCACAGTGATTTTACTTTAGCCTGCAGCGACGAGGATACTGCAAGCGGTGTAACCACTCTGAGCGCCGGAGAGCGGCGATATCTGTCACTTACCTATGCACGCCATGACATCGGAATCATCACTCCCTTGGGTCGCTACGCCGATCGTCGCTGTGACTACACAACCCAATGGTGGCGGAATTGGTGCAAGCACAATACGTATCAAGGACCGTACCACGATGCCGTGGAACGCAGCGCACTGACTTTGAAAATGCTGACCTACGGCCTGTCAGGCGCATTAGTGGCGGCACCGACCACATCGCTGCCGTCGGTGATAGGCGGCGTGCGCAATTGGGACTACCGCTTTTGCTGGCTGCGGGATGCAGCGTTAACCTCGAGCGCTTTTCTCGAATTAGGCTTCAACAGTGAGAGCGATGCATTCCTTGCATGGTTGCTACATTCCACGCGTTTGACCTGGCCAAGATTGCAGGTGCTCTACGATGTGTATGGGGAAATGCACCTGAGCGAAGAACAATTGGACCACTTTCAGGGTTATCGCGAATCACGGCCGGTAAGAATCGGAAACAAGGCCAGTGGACAACGTCAGTTGGACGTATATGGCGAAGTCATCGCGGCGGCGTACGATTTTGTGTGCCATGGCGGCCGGCTCGCTTCTGATGAAAAGCGTTTACTACGCGGCTTTGGCAAAGTGGTTTGCAGCGATTGGCGTCTCACTGACCAGGGAATATGGGAGGACCGCGATGCCGGGCACCATCATACTCATTCCAAATTAATGTGCTGGGTGGCTATGGACCGTCTGATTCGCATGCACAAACAACAGCATATAAAAGTGCCCGTAGAACGATTCGCCCGGGAGCGCGATTTGATCCGCCAATCTATAGAATCGAAGGGCTTTAGCCACACGCATGGCACTTACGTCAACCGATATGAGGGCGATAGCGTGGATGCCAGTCTGCTGTTGATGTGCCAATACAATTACCGGCAGGCGCATGACCCGCGCCTGCTGGCTACTTTTGAGCGAATCGAGCGTGAGCTCGGTAACAATGGATTCCTATACCGGTTTCCGGAAGGCTTTGACGATTTTCTTCCCCCCGGTGAAGGGGCCTTCGTCATCTGCAGCTTTTGGGCAGTAGAGTATCTGGCGCGACTTGGCAAACGCGCCCAAGCCATTGAGCGTTTTGAACACATTCTTAGCTGCGCCAATGATGTGGGCCTGCTGGCCGAGGAAGTTGACCCCAAAACCGGTGGTGCAAGAGGTAATTTTCCACAAGCATTCAGCCATGTAGGTCTGATCAATGCTGCACTGACCCTGAATCAAGTGGATACGGCTTGTTCGCAAACGATTCAAAAAGCGGAGTAGCACCATGCTTACTTTCCAGGCGTTCGAACAGGTTGAGAGTATTATTTTATGGGGACTAACCGCGACGGTCGTGATGACCACAATCATGCTGGGCAGCCAGGGGTTGGGATTCTCGCGCTTGAGCCTGCCCTTTCTGGTGGGCACTTTTTTTACCGGAAACCGCCGTTGGGCCAATATAGTCGGCGTAGGAGTGTATCTTATCGGTGGTTGGTTTTTTACTTTTTTCTATTATCTGATCTTTATTGGTGTGGGCCAACCGACAGTGTGGTTGGGTACGGCAACCGGATTACTGCATGGACTTTTCCTATTGGTGGTTCTATTACCGTTGCTGCCGCAATTTCATCCGCGCATGGCCACAGAATACGATGGACCAACTGAACATCAGCGTTTGGAACCACCGGGATTTCTTGGACTTAACTTTGGTTTTCGGACACCGTTGGTAACGCTGCTGGGACATGTGGTGTTTGGCGCGATTTTGGGGGCAGCACTATGAATTGAATCACGCACTCGTAACCCTCGCGAAAAAAACGGATGAGAAACGAATGCTCGTGAGATCGAGTGGAAATTACCGCCAGGATCTAGTGCAGTGTCCTAGGCTAGTGACGAAAGAGGCTTTTCCAGGTTTGCGCGGGGAAACTGCCACCGTCGAAAAAAGGTGCCGGTTTCGAAGTAATCACATACCTGTTTTTTTCCTCTGGTTTAACGGGCAAACCACTGCCACCATCGGCAATATGAAATCGAAGCATTGGTGACACACTATCGGAATCGTAGTCTTTCGCGGCGTGATCGAACTGCTCCACCTTCGCCGATAACGCCAGCGCCGCGGCTCCGATCACCAGGACAATGAACGCGATGATATCCAGATCCTTCATCCATGAAGCATAAGGATATCCGGCATAGCGCATCGCAAAATCGACGAATAAACAGACAATGGCGACTACCGCCGGGATGGCAGGGATTGCAGTCCGCTGGACAATCCCGGATCGGTAGCGCAGGCTGAGGTTACTGATTGGCGTGGACGACATAATTAAATAGTTAACCTACAATTACTTAGCTTTAGATGTTAATAATTGACTCTTGAGCATTTAACCTTGCTGAATACATATACTTACTACAGCTTCCATACCTTCCATGGTGGGCGTAATAAAAACCGGGGAGTATTTCATTACGCACGAACACGATATCAGCTCGCAGGTGAAGAAAAGCTCAAGGAAATGTTAAGAAAACGTCAAGATGGGCTAAAATTCTAATTTTGTTGTGGTACCGTGACCGGGTTCACTTTCGATGGTAATCGACCAACCGTAGCGATCGCATATTCGTTTAACCAGCGACAAGCCTATGCCCGAGCCTCGACTGTGCTGACTGGCATAGTAGCGCTCGAATACGCGTGGGAGTTTTTCCGCTTCGATACCGATGCCGGTGTCAGTGACGGTTAGGGATCCGGCCTCCAGATTGACCCGGATTTCACCACGATCTGTGTACGCAAACGCGTTGCGCAGCAAATTACCGATGACCATGGCAAGTACCGCCCGCTCCACAGCCAGCTTCGGTTTGGCCTGAATATTCAGCTTCAATTCTATTGGCTTGGCTTGTAACGGTTCACGCAGCTTGTCAACGACCTCTTCCAGTACGGTTTCCACTTCACAGGAAACAGACCGGGCGGCTTGGGTGCCTTCTTCACGCGCCAATACCAGCAAAGCAGCCGTGATTTCGCTCATTTCTTCGGCAGCTCGTGCCATGCGTGTTACACGATGGCGGCACGTGGGCGGCAGCTTAGGGTCGGACAATAACACTTCAGCGGCGCCGTTGAGTATGGCTAATGGGGTGCGCAGTTCGTGACTGACATCAGCCGTAAAGGCTCGCTCGCGTTCGATGAAGGCATTCAGCCGTGTCAGATAGTCATCAAAATCCTGGGCTAACTCCCGAATCTCGTCCCAGGGATAATACTGCGCCAGCGATTCTGGTTTGGCCTGCAAGTGAAGTTTGGCAACACGCCGGACCAAATCCGTAACCGGCGCAATCACCCGGCCGGATACCCAGAACCCGGCAACGGCGGACAGTCCAATCATGACAAATACTCCGCCAACCAGCAGCGCCAGCAAGCCTTGTTCGCGTTGGCTGACTTGGGTTTCGTTATATAGGACGGCGAATCGCTCTGTATCTTGGACCGCCACCGCCGCTCGAAATAGCGTACCATCGAGCATCAGCTGGTGTCGCCCCGGCGCTAGCGCCGCGACTTCTGCCGGCACGCTGGCACTTCCCTGGATTGGCATGACATAAGCCCGGATGGTCGCGGTCATTTCCGGTAGCGATCGAGGGTTGCGCGAGCGGCGTGCGGCAAAATCCTGTAATTCCGCGGTCAGCGTGTCATCAATTATACGTTCTTCGAGATCTTGAGATGCCACGTATAGTCCAAAAGCCTGGACGACACTAACCAACCCTCCAAACATGGCGAAAATCGCCGCAACCCTATATCTAAGCCGGCGCTTAATACGCATCGGGCTCCACTAGCCGGTAGCCGATACCGCGTACGGTGCGCAATAACGCCCGGTCCGTTTTGACATCAATCGCTGAGCGCAACACATGCATGTGGGCACGCAATGCATCACTATCCGGTGGCGAATCCCCCCAAACCTCGCGTTCCAACTCTTCCCTGCTAACCACTCGTGGGGATTTTCTCATTAATAATTCAAGTAACTTCAGGGGAATGGGCGGCAGTTCGATACGCCGCCCGCCGCGCTCCACGTACAAGGTGTTTGGGTCAAAGGACAGATCGGCGACCCGCAGACGGCCACCCAGTGCCTGCCCACCCCGGGCCCTGCGGATGAGGGACTGCAACCGTGCTTCCAGTTCCGTCAAGGCAAACGGTTTTACCAGATAATCGTCGGCACCGCTGGCGAAGCCATCGAGTTTGTTGTCCAGTGTGTCGCGTGCGGTCAACATCAGTACCGGTATTTGCTGTCCGGCTTCGCGTAACCGAGTGCAAACCTCAAGCCCGTCCATACCGGGCAACATTAAGTCCAGGATGATCGCGTCATATTCTTGCTCAAACGCAAACTTCAAGCCGCTAAACGCATCATAAGCCGCATCGACCGTGTGTCCACGATCCTCGAAAAAATCGTAGAGGTTGGCAACCAGATCGGGATTGTCTTCAATAACAAGCAAGTGCATGGTTTTAATGATATATCATTTCACTATAAAAGTGCGCGCAACTTATATAAGTAATCCATGGGCACCAAATAGTGGCCACCCTGTTACCAGAA
>JAJDNG010000017.1 GCA_022340845.1 Gammaproteobacteria bacterium
GAAGCCAGCCGGCTGGGTGTGCCGCTGCCTTTAAAAGCCCCCAAGGACAGGGGAGCGATTGCGTATGGATTGCTGCTCGATGACTTGTTAGGAATTGAGTCAGATGATGACGATGACCTGCACTACGATGTACCGTCACGCCGGGTCTGCTGATGAAAAAGCCGTTTAAACCCCAACAATTAGTTGACCAGCGAAACGCATTGACGACGTATTTGGAGGCGTTACTCAATGAAGCTTGGGTGGAGGAAGAGGAGAGTGAGGATGAAAAGGATAGACAGTATTCTGAGCTTGAATCCGACTCGATCGATGGCGGCTTCACCGAGTCCGAGCATGCGCTGACGCGCCAAACGGTTTCGCCTGCTGGTACTGAAGTATCTCAAAAGACAGTATCTCAACAGACAGCCTCTCAAAACACAGCCGCGCAAAACACTGCATCTCGCGATGCCTTGCATCAAGAAAAAGTGCGGCCCGGGCAATCACGGGAGATGGAGGTTCCACCTCGAATAACAAGCTCGATCGCGCCGGTCATCACGATTGATTCGACTGCGAAGGAGTCGGGCTGCCCGGACAAAGATAGCGAAACAGACAAGCAGCAACCGCCAGCGTGGGCGTTGCCCCGTTGCCAAGTCCTGACGTTTACTTTGGGAGCGATGCAAATGGCGGCCCCGTTGAATTTGTTAAACGGCATTATTCCCATGCCAGAACGTTTGACCACTCTGCCCGGGCAAAGTCAGTGGTTTTTGGGACTGGCGCGTAATCGCGAACAAAACGTGCAGGTGATCGATTTAGCCCGCGTTATTCAACCCCAGCGTCAGCGCGGTTCGGACGAAAAGAAGTCCTCCGATGCCCAGTATATTTTACTCATTGGTGAGGGACATTGGGGGCTTTTGTGTAACAGCATATCCACTGTGCTTACCCTGGAGCCCCAACAAGTCAAATGGCAGCGTTCACCCCATGTGGAATATATTTTGGGTACCGTGATCGATCAAATGCATTCGGTATTGTGTGTCGATACCTTGCTGAACCGCTTGAGTCGGGGCCAATTGGTATAATTAATGCTTTTTTTCTATCAAATTATGAGCGATTGTGGTCATGACTCTTTTTTGACAAGAGTCTTTTGACTGGCGTGATTTAATTAAAGGGTTTTGACAAGGACGCGTTGATAATAAGCGGATAACTGCTTGCAGCGGTTGGCATTTTACTAAAGGTTTGAAAATGAAAAACACAGCAGAAAAAACGTCTGACAATCCTATTCTTCGCTGGGTTACTTTCCGTTTGGAAAGCGAGAAATACGGCATCAACGTAATGCAAGTCCAGGAAGTATTGCGGGTAACGGAAATCGCACCAGTGCCTGGAGCACCGGACTATGTATTGGGCATTATCAATCTGCGCGGTAATGTAGTGACTGTGATCGATACCCGGCGACGCTTTGGTTTGCCCACCAAAGAGATGGATGATTCCACTCGAATTGTCATTATTGAAGCAGAAGATCAAGTGGTTGGGATATTGGTCGATAGCGTTGCCGAAGTTGTGGATTTGCGGGCATCGGAAATCGAAACCGCGCCAAATGTGGGTACCGAAGAAAGCTCTAAATTCATTCAAGGCGTCGCCAGTGTGGATAGCGAGTTATTGATCATCGTGGACTTGAACAAATTGCTCTCCGATGAGCAATGGGCTGAAATGATGAATTTCTAAATTGGCCCAGGGCAGGGGCAAAACCAGATGGCTTCAGTAGATGAAATCAACACAGTTAATCCAACTTGGCGGATCGAACGTAAAAAAGAGCAAGACAGCAAAGAGGACAAAAATAAAAAGACTCAAAAGAAACCGCCCCGGTCTAGGCAAAATCGGAAACCGGACGATGGTTCTCCTCATATCGACGAATACGCGTAACCACTATGAATAGGTAAAACTCCATGACACCTTATCTTTCTCCTGAAGTATTAATGATTTCCACTATTGTGGTCGGGATCTTCTTGCTGATGTCACTGGTGGCAATGGCGTTTATGTATAACCACTTTCATCAAATACTCACGCAACAAGATGAGATTATCACCGCCATGCAAACGGATCTCAATGCCATGTGCAGTGGCGCTGTTGGGGTGGGTGAACACCTGGCCAAGCTGGATGAGCGCGGCGTGCGACTGGCTCAACGCCTGGAGGCCCTGGAAACTCAGGAAGCACCCGAGCGCAGCTATCGCCACGCCATCAAAATGCTGCGCAACGGAGCCAACCTGGATCAAATCATGTCCGATTGCGGTCTTGCCCGCGGAGAAGCGGAGTTGTTGATGTTGAATAAGAGCATCGATCAGATGAACGCTCAATCAAATTATTAGTCCTTGATGCATGGATATATGTCTCAAGCAATGTGAGAGACAGTCTTGCGGTTCATTTGGTTTGTTTTTAATTACTGCGTGTAATAGTCCTCTAATAACGCGTTTAACTGGTGAATACCAAACTACACACATAGTGGTCTTTACCATTGTTGCAAACGAATTTCTTTACAATGATTCATTGATTGCAGTTCTCTCATAACGGTTTTTTCATTCGCGATTTTCTTGTAAATGTCCACCAACAACAACCAACTTTGGTACACCCGGCGGGGAAAAGAAATCCGTGGACCTTTTCCCAAAAAACTCATCACCCGTTATATTTTAATAGGACGTGTGCTTGAACGTGATGAAGTCAGCAATGATCAGCGTACTTGGCAGCCGGTGTCCGCGCTGCCGGAGTTGATTCCTGAAGAATTAAAAGCGGATCTGAGTGTTCCGGAAAATATGGAAAAGTTGCGCCTGGCGCGCATGCGCGAAGACGAAAGACGCTATGGTGACCGGCGGCAACTCAGTGATGCAGAATTGGAAGAAGCCATCCGTAAAAGGCGTTCTGGTAAAGAGCGGCGCGACTCAGAGACAATCGAGACATTACGTCACCGGTTGATCAAAACCAAAACCAACCAATTGTTGCGGGAGAATAAAAAGAGTTACCGCAAAGTGGCCATTGCCTTATCGCTAGGCGTTGCGTTGATACTGGGTATCGCCATGATATATTCGCCAGCGCCGCAAGTGGTGGCCGAGAATCACTGTGAACTCGCAGCGCAACCGGAGGTGGATTGGAGTAACTGCCGTTTGGAAGGATTGCAATTGATGGCTGTTGACTTGCACGGCGCCAGATTGCAAAACACTTCTTTTATCGCCGCGCAACTGCGTGGGGCCAACCTTTCGCAAGCGCAAATGTCGTACAGTAATTTGCTCAATGCGGATGTTAGTGATGCCAATATGGTCAATGCCATACTCGTCGGTGCGGTACTGAGAAAAGCGAACTTAAATGCCGCCAATTTGCAAGGCAGTGATTTGCGTTATGCCATCCTACAAGATGTAGACCTCAGCAATGCTAATCTGCGCGACGCCAACATGGCTCACGTTATATTAACCGGTGCTAACATCACCAATACTAACTTTAATGGGGCGAAACTGGATAACGCGATCTGGCTGGATAATACCATTTGTGCGCCTGGGTCCATCGGTCGCTGTGTGACATTGCAGGACAATAAACAAAACTAATCACTGGCTTTTTCATTTACCACGAAGGCACGAAGAATACGAAGAAAAATCCAATAAATAAATTCTTCGTATTCTTCGTGCCTTCGTGGTGATAAAAATCAATGCTTGAAGGCGGCAGCAGGAATGACTAGACTGCGGCATCCCGTATTTGAGAATCAATCCACATCCCCGTCACCGAAGTATTCCGTAGTATACCGGAACACCTGCAAGGTATCGGACCAATAATCCTGCGGCAAACCTGCTTTGCGTTTTAAATGGGCGAAGAATTGCTCGGCATCGGGCAATGATTCCCATACCGAGGGCAGAAATGTACCTCGGTTGAAACCGTCTTGCAGAATCAGTCCGTCGACGCCGGGTTGCAGTTGCGTAATCAAATCGTTTTCGGAATCGAATTGCATGGCTTCGGCCGGGCTTAATACAGAGATGTGAATATCCAGTTTAGGAAATTCTTGCTCACTGAGCGGAAAAAAGCGCGGGTCGGAGAAGGCAGCCGAATGGGCGTTAAAAGCCACATCACATACCAAAGGTCGATGGGCTTCCAGAGAACCTATACAGCCGCGTAATGCCCTTTCAATCTCAAGGGTGACAAAAGAGGCCCGCAGTTGTTGTAAGGTCGCCGAAAAATCACCGGGTTTCAGGTCGAGTTTCGTTCGGCCGCCGGTCTGTAGACCGTATTCAATGGCGTGTCTTGCCACGTCCAGAAGCGATTTTCTGTCACTATTGTGCAAAGACATAAGAGCCGTAGCCCACGACCTGGTTTCTGGGGCCGGCGGTATCTCCGGAATTACGGCAATCCACCGTAGTGGCGTGCAGCGCATGTTTTTTTGCCGCGAACAACAAACCCCGCAGGGGCATTACTCCACACGCATGCTGGGAATCGATGGATGCGACATCCAGCTCCTCTATGGCGCGGCAGGTTGTGGCATCCATGCGTTTTGCGGTGTCGTAATCGTGGTAGTGGCTCAGATCGGAACTGACTACAATCAGAGTTTCCGGGCCACCCCAGAGTTTTTCAAGCAATTCAGCAACTTGTGTTGGGGAGCAGTCACCAACGACCACAGGTACCAGAGAAAATTCTGCTAATACCTCCTGGAGAAACGGCAGATGGACTTCCAGACTGTGTTCCAGGGTATGGGCTTCATCCAGTTCTTGTACAAACGGCAGCGCCAGAATTTTGCTAATGATTTTGCGGTCCAGGGGGATATTGCCCAGCGGCGTGGCGAAGTATTGCGCCGTGCTGCAAGCACAGCCCATCAGTGGAACGCGATGGGAAGGACCCAGCAAGACGACGCGGGTAATTTGCTCCTTAGCGGGTTTTAAACGCACATACGCTGAGGCGGCGATAGGACCGGAGTAGATATAGCCAGCGTGCGGTGCGACGATGGCTTTTGGCACTGCCGCAGGCTCCCCTGACGGATTTGCTTGATTTAAGAAGGTAACCACCATGCGATGCAGTTCGTGGGGGTTACCGGGATAGAACATATCGGCAACGGCCGGTTGGCGTACAGAAACCATTGTTAATTACCCCGCAAGCGTATTTGGATATTGTATAAGATGCTATTCACAATGAGTGCGGTGTACCATAATCACACACGCTCAAAATGGGTCGTTCGTATCAGATACCTTTGTCACTTCTATAAGCATAAGACAGAAATCAGAATAACTTGATCCCTTTTAATAATAGCTTAGCGTCATCCGGTGTGAAAATGTTGATTTGAGTCATTTTGGTATGGGTTCGAATGTGAAAACTTATCATTGTAATTTCAGCCCAACGAGTGATGAAAATGGTCACCTCCACACATAACCATAATCAAGCCGGTAAAGACACTGACAATAAAAAAACCAGTGGTGTCGTACCCACCAAGTATTGGCACAAAGTCAAAGATAACCGAGTGCAATGCGACGTTTGTCCGCGGGCGTGCAAGTTGCACGAAGGGCAGCAAGGGTTGTGTTTTGTACGGGCTTGCCAGGATGGCGAAATTGTATTGACCACATACGGCCGCTCCAGCGGTTTTTGTGTCGATCCGATCGAGAAAAAGCCGCTCAATCACTTCTTGCCGGGTACTCCGGTGTTGTCTTTCGGTACGGCGGGATGTAATTTGGCGTGCAAATTTTGTCAAAACTGGGATATGTCCAAATCCAGGGAAATGGATATTCTGGCAAACCGGGCTACACCTGAACAATTAGCGCAAGCGGCCAGATCCTTGGGGTGTCGCAGCATCGCCTACACCTATAATGATCCGGTGATTTTCATGGAGTACGCCATCGATGTGGCCAAAGCATGTAAACCTCTGGGCATAAAGTCGGTGGCAGTGACGGCGGGATATATTTGTGACGAGCCCCGCCAGGAGTTCTTCCAATACATGGACGCTGCCAATGTGGATCTTAAAGCATTTACGGAGGATTTTTATCACAAAATCACGGGCGCTCATTTGCAGCCGGTGTTGGATACGCTGCTGTATATCAAACATCATACCGACGTCTGGCTGGAATTGACCACATTATTGATCCCCGATGAAAACGATTCCGACGAAGAACTCAACGAAATGACACTCTGGATTGCGAAAGAGTTGGGGCCGGACGTACCGTTGCATTTTTCTGCCTTTCACCCCGATTGGAAAATGCTGGACAAACCCTCAACACCGCCGTCGACGTTACTCCGCGCCCGAAATATTGCGATAAACAACGGCTTGCATTATGTGTATGTGGGTAACGTGCACGACAAGGCGGCGAGCAGTACCTATTGCACTGAATGCAAAAAAATGTTGATTGGCCGAGACTGGTATGAATTGTCGGATTGGAATTTGACCGATGACGGCCATTGCAAATTTTGCGGCAGCCGATGCGCCGGCGTTTTTGACGGTCGCCCCGGTGATTGGGGGGCGAAACGGCTTCCCGTGCGCATTGCCGATTTCGCCTGAAACGGTAAATAATCGAGCCCGGTGTTTATCTCCAGCCTTGAGTTCGATAAATCCAGGGATTGTTTCTTTATTACTGACATTGACTTGGC
>JAJDNG010000042.1 GCA_022340845.1 Gammaproteobacteria bacterium
TTTTAAGATCCTTCGGCAACTGCTCCTGCGTTGCTCTACCTCCTGCATCCATGCAGTCGTCGCCAAAAGCCGCTCAGGATGACACAGCGGTTGTCGTTTTCAGCGGGAGTGAAGAGTCTTGCAACAGTGGTGTCATTCTGAGCGTTTTTTTTGCGAAGAATCTTGCAGTGGTGGGTGTGGCCAGTCTTTAAGGTCCTTCGGCAACTGCTCCTGCGTTGCTCTCGACTGCTTGTTCCAGACGCAGTCTACCGATTACGTCCGTGTAATCGTACCTCCTGCGTCCATGCAGTCGTCGTAAAAAGCCGCTCAGGATGACACATCGGTGGTCATTTTGAACGTCAGTGAAGCAACTTACGGGTGGTGTCTTTCTGAGCGTTGTTTGCGAAGAATCTGAAAATGGTGGAATTGGCAATGGTTTAGATCTTCTACTGCAGCGCAAAAAAATATTTCCGATTTTGACTTATATAGAGTATCAATATGACAGACGATTTAAAATCAAGCAACGTAATTTGGCATCACGCCACGGTTACTCGTGAGCGCAGGCAGAAGCAGAATAACCATCGTGGTGCTATCCTTTGGTTCACTGGGTTGTCAGGGGCTGGTAAATCCACTCTGGCGCATGCGGTGGAGGAGGAGTTGCATCAACGAGGGTGCAGGACGTTTGTGTTGGATGGGGATAATGTGCGCCATGGTTTGTGCGGCGATTTGTCGTTTTCGGTTGATGACCGCTCGGAAAACATTCGTAGAATATCAGAAGTCGCCAAGTTGATGTTGGAGGCTGGTGTGATTACTTTGACCGCGTTTATTTCCCCTTTTCGGGAAGAGCGGGAGAAGGCGCGTAAAATCGCTCCGCATGGCGACTTTTATGAAATCTATTGCCGTGCACCCATTGATGTGTGCGAGGATCGGGATGTGAAAGGTTTTTATAAAAAAGCCCGCAAAGGCGAGATCAAAGAATTTACCGGGATCTCTTCCCCCTATGAAGAGCCTTCTAAACCCGAACTGGTAGTGGACACGGGCACGGAAGATTTGGAAAAGTGCGTCGAGCAGGTGATGAACATGTTGGAAGAACGGGGTGTATTTACTCTGGTCGATTAGTGGTTATACGTGAATATAATAAAAAGCCGCGGCAAGTCACCGCGGCTTTTTTATTGATTTTAAACTGCCTCGTTTTTTCGTAGCAACAATACAGCAGGCAATAACAACAACATCCAAAAATCAACGGCACCACCGCTTAAACCGGGACGTGAGTGGTTGAACATGGGTTGTTGGGTGTCGGCTCGATGATTCTGCGCCGGCTGCTGGGCACGTTGTTGTTGTGCCGCTTGTTCGGTTTTTACCCGCTGGGCGTTGTTACGCTCAATGCCCCGGGCCGCAAACGACTCTTCGCGCATGACTACCATGGACGTGTAGTCGGTCACCAGGCTGTATTCGGTGGCGATGTCGGTGATGGCTTGTTTGGTGTCGTCACGTTCGCCGAAGTCTTGCATTTCATCTTGCAAGTCTTCGATTTTGGCGTACGCCCACAGTCTTTCGACTTCAGGATTGCCCGTGGCGGTGGCCGGGAAGTTAAACTGAGTCTGGTAGACTTTGTCCTGGCCGGATATTTTGCCGCTGACTTTGACATCCGCCAGACCGTCTCCCCAATAATGCCCAAACACTACCAATTGTTGTCCACGGTACAAGCTGCCAATGGTTTCCGGTGTTAGGTCGGAGGTTTTCACGCCGTTGATTGTCACTTTCACGCCGTGCAACGCTTTGTGGGTCATCTTGCTGGTGGCCAATAAGATCTTGCCGACGATGTCGTCCGCGTTGGATACACTCAGCGCGAATCCCCCTGAGGCTTTGGTGAGCGCGGTTAGCAACGGCTCGTTAGCGCTGTTGCCCATGATGAAGGTGAACAAACGAATGTCTTTGTGCTCTATCAGCTCGATGAATTTTTTCTGTTCGGTGACACCGACATTGGCTACGCCATCGGTGACCAAGACGATGCCCGTGGTGCGGTCAGCGTCTATTCGCTTAAGCGCTTTGCTCAGGCCGTCGTACAAATTGGTGCTATTACCAGGTTGAACGCTGGCTACTTGTTGTGCCCAGTATTTAACATTTTCCGGGGTGGCGTTGACGTACACAGAAGTGAGTTCCTGGGCGTAATCGTTGAATGTAACAATGCGAAAGCGGTCTTCGGGGCGCATTTTACCCAACGCTTGTTCCACACCGTTTGCCAGCGTCGCGTATTTGCCCTGCATGGAACCGGAGGTGTCCAACACAAAGACCCAATCCGAGCCGCTTTGAATGTTGGCCAAATCGTCACCCGGGGTGACCGTCAGCATGAACGTACCTTTGCTACCGGCTTCGGGTTTGTGCGCCACGAGGTCCACCGAACCGGGTAAATTCTCGGCCAGACGCCAGTAGACAACAATGTCATTGTCCAGGGTGTAAGCGGGTGTTGAGGACGTTGGCGTGCTGGGATTGGGCTGGCCTTCGTTAGCGGCCGCAGTATTTTGTTGTTGGTGGATGGCGACGTTCCAGGCTCCGTTCGTTGCCTGTGAAATCGCCGCCTGGCTTTGGTTGGGTGTACGCACGGCGGTGACGGGGTAGGCCGACTTTACGATGAGATTGAAACTGAATTGTTCTTTGACTTTTTCGTTGCTGGTCCAAAACCGGGTCTGCGCCTCGTCCACACCGCCTTCTTCCAAAGGGTAAACATAACGACCGACACCGGTATCAATGTGCGCTGGTTGGAAGTAAGTGAGGCGCACACGGGTGTCTTGTTGGGAACGAACCGGGGCGACGGAAATTTCAAAGGTTTTATAGTCGTTTTTTTCCGTAAGGCCGGCATCGCGTCCCGCTTGTTTTTCTTCCTGGTACACTTTGCGAGCGCGTTCTTTCTCCAATACTTCCCCAACTACGGGCTTGCCATCGATCCACACGGTAAATTCCGCTACCGCGGCATGGTCGGGGACGGGGAAGGAGTACAAGGCTTCCAAATCCTGCGCGTGGGGGTTGTGGAAGGTTTGTTCTACGGTGGTGATGGCATAGCCATCTTCTATAATGACGTTGACATCGTGGGTTCTGATGTCCAGCGCCGGGAGGTTGCTGTTTTTCGGAGTCATTAAGCCGGCGGCATGGGATTGGCCTGCCAACAGCAGGGTAAGCACGCCAGTGAGCAATAACATGTGGGTCGTGGATTTAAATCGTTTTAGGTATTTCATGATGCGCTCCTTTTGTTTCTTGGTTGGGTGATAATTGTGAACAGCGTTCAATTAATAGTTAAAAAAATGGATGTTGGCGGTTTGGATTCTCCTAGTCCCTCAACTTGCTTCCATTGTGACTTGTATAAATACAATAACTTACGTTCCTCTTATGTAACTGTTTCTCATATTTCATTAAACAATGTTCAAATACTTTGACAATTGAACGGTGTTTAATTAAACTTTAGATCATTACTGAACGATGTTCAATATATTTAACTAAACGGGGTGTCACCAATGGCTAGGCGAAGTGAACATAGCAAAGAGCAGATCCGCGAGATGGCGTTGGCCGCCGCGGAAGATATTGTGGAAGCCGACGGTTTGGCCGGTTTGAGTGCCAGAAAGATTGCCAAGCAAATCGGTTATACCGTAGGTACGTTATATCTGGTGTTTCGCAATTTGGACGATTTGGTGTTGCATGTTAACGCCCGCACATTGGATGCCTTGTTTGCCAAGATTCAGGATTCACTGCACAAGTGTCGTACGCCGCGCACGTGTGTACTTGCCATGGGCCGGGCTTATGTGGATTTCGCCACCGAGAATCCCAAGCGCTGGAACATGGTGTTTGAGCACCAGCTGGCCGAGGGCGAGGAAGTGCCGTATTGGTTCGCGGATAAAGTAAACATGATGTTCCAGTTGGTGCAATTGCAGCTTACCCCATTGTTAGAAAGTCAGACTGAGAAGAAAATAGACTTGGTGTCCAAAACCATATGGTGCGGGGTGCATGGCATTTGTTCTCTGGCGGTTACCGGAAAACTGGATATCAGTGATGCGGAATCCATTCATGTCTTGACGGATTCACTGATTAACAACTATCTTGCCGGTATGGCCACGACTTTAAAAGGAGAATAACAATGAGTCTGATGCAAAAAACCTTACGTTGGCTTTTGATGGCGTTTTATAAAGTGGAAGTTAAAGGTCTTGAGAATTATCAAACTCTCAAGGACAACGTGATTATCGTTGCCAATCATACTTCCTTTTTGGACGCTTTGTTGTTGTATGCGTTTCTGCCTCTGAATATGACGTTTGCGGTGAACACCCATGTGGCCAAAGGTTGGATGCTGAAAATCGCCGGGCGATTCGTGCAGGTGTTTCCCATGGATCCCACCAATCCGCTGGCGATTCGCGCTTTGATCAAAAAAGTACGTGAGGGGGAAAACGTGGTGATATTCCCCGAAGGACGCATTACGGTGACCGGCTCGTTGATGAAAATTTACCACGGACCGGGCATGGTGGCGGATAAAACCGCTGCGAAAGTGTTGCCCATTAGTATCGACGGCGCCCAATACACGCCGTTTTCCCGCTTGCGGGGCAGGGTGCGTTTGCGCTGGTTTCCGGAGATTACCCTCAATGTGCTCGAACCTCGCAAGTTGCATGTGGACGAATCTATTCGCGGCCGTGCCCGCCGCGAAAAAGCGGGTAAGATCCTGTCGGATATGATGACGGACATGGTGTTCAATTCCAGCAATTTTAATACGACGTTGTTTGACCGGTTGTTGGACGCTCGCATTGTGCACGGCGGGAAAAAGATTATCGCCGAAGACATCAATCGCAAGCCCATTACTTACGATACCCTCGTGACCAAATGTTTCGCCCTGGGAAAAGAACTAACGAAATACAGTAGCCGCGGGGAACCTGTGGGGGTGTTGCTGCCTGGCGCGTTGAGTTCTATTGTGACATTTTGGGGTTTGCATGCTTATGGGCGCATTCCGGCGATGCTGAATTACACCGTTGGCGGGCAGGGTATGATCTCTGCCTGTGAAACCGCGGAAATCAAAACAGTGATCACGGCCAAAGCGTTCGTGCTCAAAGCCGGCCTGCAGGACGAAGTGCGAGAGTTGGAAAAACGCGCTAAAGTACTGTATCTGGAAGATGTTGCTAAAAACATTTCCACTTATATCAAACTTCGCAGTTTCATCATCAGCAAGTTTGACAAGGGCTTGAAACGCCGCCATCGGGTGCGTGGTGTTTCGCCGGAAACGCCGGCGGTGATTTTGTTTACTTCCGGTTCCGAGGGTACACCCAAAGGAGTGGTGTTGTCCCACCGCAATTTGCTGGCGAACATAAACCAAGTGGCTGCGCGAATCGAATTTAATGCCCAGGACGTTGCGTTAAATGCTTTGCCGTTGTTCCATTCATTTGGTTTGACGGCCGGCACATTGTTGACCATATTGTCGGGCATAAAGACTTTTCTTTATCCATCCCCGCTGCACTACCGGGTGATACCGGAAATCGCCTACGACATTGGCGCTACCATTATGTTCGGCACCAATACCTTTCTTGCCGGTTATGCCAAGCACGCCCACCCTTATGATTTCTACAGTGTACGTTATGTCATTGCCGGGGCGGAGAAACTCAAAAGCGAAGTACGCCGCACGTGGGAGGATAAATTCGGCATACGTATTTTTGAAGGCTATGGCGCGACGGAAACCAGTCCGGTACTGTCGGTCAATACCGCAATGGACCATCAACCGGGTACCGTGGGTCGATTGTTGCCGGGCATTGAACATCATTTAGAGCCGGTCCCCGGCCTGGGCAAAGGTGCACGTTTGTATGTGCGCGGCCCAAATGTGATGTTAGGGTATATGTTCCACGATAACCCGGGCACGCTGGTGCCGCCGGAGACTCATTTGGGCAAAGGCTGGTATGACACCGGCGATATCGTGGAAATTAATGACGACGGGTTTGTGGGCATCAGCGGGAGGGCCAAACGCTTTGCCAAAGTGGCCGGCGAAATGGTGTCGCTAACTGCCGTGGAAGCACTGGCCAGCAAAATATGGCCGGAAGCACAACATGCCGCCGTAGCCGTGCCGGATGCTAGAAAAGGTGAGCAAATCGTATTAATGAGCACTCAGGAAGGTGCTGACC
>JAJDNG010000057.1 GCA_022340845.1 Gammaproteobacteria bacterium
AAAGGCGAACAAGTGGAAAAAGCCCGTTTGCTGGAGGAAAACGAAGCCATAGAAGCCAACGGGAAATTGGGCGCCACCTTCGAGCCGCTGCTGCTGGGAATTACCAAAGCGTCATTGGCAACGGAGTCGTTCATTTCAGCCGCATCGTTCCAGGAAACCACCAGAGTTCTGACCGAAGCTTCGGTCAACGGTAAAGTGGACCATCTGCGCGGCTTGAAAGAAAACGTTATCGTGGGCCGTTTGATTCCTGCCGGTACCGGATTGGCGTATCATGACGAACGCCGCCGCAAGCGTGAGCCGGAAGCCGCCTTGGAAGCGGCCATAGAAGCCGCCGATACGGGTGAAAGCGCACCTTCAGAAGAAGTCATCAATCAATAACAGTCCAATGACCCTGCGGCATACGCTGCAGGGTCGTTTCCAACGCTTCCACCGGATTGGTGTAGAAACACCAATCCGGTTATTTATTGAACATCTTCCAGAAGTTTTTGCAAATTTAGAAATTCAAGAGCCGGATTGGGCCGCAAATTCTTGGTCGAGTTACTGTCGATATTGACTTCGTCGCTTGACAGATTTGTTACATGGGCCTAAAATTCGCCCTCCTTATCGGACAGGCGGGTCCAACCCGCCTGTCGTTTTATTTTTGGTCGGAGCAACTGTATGCCAACTATCAATCAGTTAGTAAGAAAACCAAGAGCCAGCAAAAAGGAAAAGAGTAATGTGCCGGCTTTGGAGGCTTGTCCGCAAAAACGCGGTGTATGCACTCGTGTGTATACCACCACGCCAAAGAAACCGAATTCAGCATTGCGCAAAGTTGCCCGTGTACGCCTGACCAACGGCCAGGAAGTGACTACCTATATAGGTGGCGAAGGCCACAATCTGCAGGAACACTCAGTGATTTTAATTCGGGGCGGCCGGGTAAAAGACTTGCCGGGTGTACGCTATCACACCGTGCGGGGTAGTTTGGATACCTCCGGTGTTAACGAGCGCAAGCAAGGTCGTTCAAAGTATGGCGCCAAACGGCCTAAATCTTAAGATTGCGAAGTCTAATATTGCCAAGTAAAGGTTACAGGTAAAAACATATGTCAAGACGGCGAGTTACAGCAAAAAGAACCATACTGCCCGATCCCAAATTCGGTGATCAAACCGTGGCAAAGTTTGTCAACATTTTGATGCTCAGCGGTAAGAAGTCCACCGCGGAAAAAATCGTCTATGACGCATTGGATGCCGCGTTGGAAAAAAGCAAAGGCAGCGAGCCGGTGGAATTGCTGTATAAGGCGCTGGAAAACGTGCGTCCCATGGTGGAAGTCAAATCCCGTCGGGTGGGCGGTGCTACATATCAAGTGCCCGTAGAAGTTCGGGCTGACCGCCGCAATACTTTGGCGATGCGCTGGATTATCGAAGCCTCCCGAAAGCGCGGTGAAAAATCTATGGTCCGTCGCCTTGCAGGCGAATTGCTGGACGCTACGGAAAATAAAGGTTCAGCCGTGAAAAAACGCGAAGATACGCATCGCATGGCCGAAGCCAATAAAGCGTTTGCGCACTATCGTTGGTAACAACGCTGCATTGGTAAACGAATATTAACAGGCCAGGCAAAAAAGTGATTGAGGTCCAAAGTAAGTGGCTCGGAAAACACCAATTGAACGTTACCGTAATATCGGCATCATGGCGCATATTGATGCCGGTAAGACGACGACGACCGAGCGAATTCTATTCTATACCGGGATCTCTCATAAAATAGGCGAAGTTCATGATGGCGCGGCCACCATGGACTGGATGGAACAGGAACAGGAACGAGGTATCACGATTACCTCAGCGGCCACGACTTGCTTCTGGCGTGGCATGGACCAGCAGTTTGAAGAAAATCGTATCAATATTATTGATACGCCAGGCCACGTAGACTTTACCATTGAAGTGGAACGGTCGCTGCGGGTCTTGGATGGCGCATGTGCCGTGTTTTGCGCGGTTGGCGGTGTAGAGCCGCAGTCGGAAACCGTGTGGCGCCAGGCCAACAAATACCACGTGCCGCGGATGGCGTTCGTTAATAAAATGGACCGTGCCGGCGCAAACTTTTTGCGGGTTGTAAAACAAATCAAAGAACGTTTGGGTTCGGATCCGGTGCCTATTCAAATTCCGATTGGCGCGGAAGAGAGTTTCAAAGGCGTCGTCGATCTAGTCCGCATGAAAGCGATCTACTGGAACGAAGAAGATCGGGGCGTCACTTACGAAGCCAAAGAAATACCGGAAGAATTACTGGCGCTCTGTCAGCAATGGCGGGAAAAAATGGTGGAAAGCGCCGCAGAAGCCACCGAAGAATTGATGGAAAAATACCTGGAAACAGGCGATTTATCCGCAGAAGACATCAAGCTGGGATTGCGCAAACGCACCCTGGCGAATGAAATTGTTCCGGCGTTATGCGGTTCGGCATTCAAGAATAAAGGCGTTCAAGCCATGCTGGACGCGGTGATCGAATTTATGCCGAATCCTACGGAAGTGGCCGATATCCACGGCATACTGGACAACAAAGACCAAACCGAGGTTTCGATCAAATCTTCAGACGACGAGCCTTTTGCTGCGTTGGCGTTTAAGATTGCCACCGATCCGTTTGTCGGTACCTTGACATTTTTCCGGGTGTACTCCGGCGTATTAAATTCCGGGGACGCTGTCTACAACCCGGTGAAATCGAAAAAAGAACGCATTGGCCGCATATTGCAAATGCATGCCAATCACCGCGAAGAAATAAAAGAAGTGCGTGCCGGCGATATCGCTGCCGCGGTGGGATTAAAAGATGTCACGACGGGTGAGACTTTATGCGACGTAAATCGCGTCGTAACATTGGAGCGCATGGATTTTCCCGATCCGGTGATTTCCGTGGCAATAGAGCCCAAGACTAAAACGGACCAGGAAAAAATGGGCGTAGCATTGTCCAAGCTGGCCCAGGAAGATCCTTCGTTTCGTGTTCATACCGACGAAGAATCCGGTCAGACCATTATTTCCGGGATGGGCGAATTACACCTGGAAATCATCGTCGATCGCATGAAGCGCGAGTTCAAAGTGGAAGCCAACGTCGGTGCACCGCAAGTGGCCTACCGCGAGGCGATTACCAAGAAAGTGCAGGCCGAAGGTAAGTATGTGAAACAAACCGGTGGCCGCGGTAAATACGGTCACGTATGGATTCGGATCGAACCGGTTGAAGCCGGCAGCGGCTTTGAATTTTTAAATGAGGTTGTTGGTGGCACCGTTCCGCGGGAATACATTGGCGCGGTGGAAAGTGGTATTAAAGACCAGATGAAAAACGGTGTGCTGGCAGGTTACCCCATCGAGGATGCGCGGGTTGCCTTGTACGATGGTTCGTACCACGATGTGGATTCTGATGAAGTGTCGTTTAGAATCGCCGGCTCAATGGCTTTCAAAAAAGGTGCTTTGGATGCCGGCCCCGTATTGCTTGAGCCGGTCATGAAAGTGGAAGTGGTAACGCCGGAAGACTATATGGGCGATGTAATGGGCGATTTGAATCGCCGCCGCGGAGTTGTCCAGGGTATGGACGATACGGTAACCGGTAAAGCCATACACGCCGAAGTGCCGCTAGGTGAAATGTTTGGTTATGCCACGGATTTACGTAGCATGAGCCAGGGCCGGGCCAATTATTCCATGGAATTTTGTAAATATGCTCCAGCGCCCAATAACATCGCCGAGGCGATTATAAAGAAAACAACTTGAACAGTGAGTTAGTGAGTTGTTGAAAGTCCATATTGACAGTTGTAGTGATACTTTAAATTAAGAGTTTTTTGATAGTTTTATTGCAAGTTTAACAATTTGATAGACAGAAAGAGGGGTTAGCGCCGTGTCTAAAGAAAAATTTGAGCGTAAGAAGCCGCACGTCAACGTAGGCACCATAGGTCACGTGGATCATGGTAAGACCACCTTAACCGCGGCGATCACCAAAGTGATGACGGAGAAATTTGGTGGGGAAGCCAAAGGCTACGACCAAATCGACAGCGCACCGGAAGAAAAGGCGCGTGGCATCACCATCGCCACGGCGCACGTGGAATACGAAAGCGAAAAGCGTCACTACGCGCACGTGGACTGCCCCGGTCACGCGGACTATGTGAAAAACATGATCACCGGCGCGGCGCAAATGGACGGAGCGATCCTGGTGGTCTCGGCGGCCGACGGCCCCATGCCGCAAACCCGGGAGCACATCTTATTGTCTCGCCAGGTCGGCGTACCGTACATACTGGTGTACATGAACAAAGCCGACATGGTTGACGACGCCGAACTGTTGGAGCTGGTGGAAATGGAAATTCGAGAACTGCTGGATTCCTACGACTTCCCGGGCGACGACACCCCCATCGTGGTGGGATCGGCATTAAAAGCGCTGGAAGGCGACACCTCCGACATTGGAGCCCCGTCCATCGAAAAACTGGTGGCGGCGATGGACGACTACATTCCCGAACCCGAGCGGGCCATTGACGGCGACTTTTTAATGCCGGTGGAAGACGTTTTCTCCATCTCCGGTCGAGGCACCGTGGTGACCGGCCGTGTGGAGCGCGGCATCATCAAAGTGGGTGACGAAGTGGAAATTGTGGGGATAAAAGACACCATCAAGACCACGTGTACGGGCGTGGAAATGTTCCGCAAACTGCTGGACCAAGGCCAGGCGGGTGACAACGTGGGTGTATTGCTGCGCGGCACCAAGCGCGAAGAAGTGGAGCGTGGACAGGTATTGGCCAAGCCCGGTTCGATCACCCCGCACACCAAATTCGAAGCCGAAGTGTACATACTGAGCAAAGAAGAAGGCGGTCGTCATACCCCGTTTTTCAAAGGCTATCGTCCGCAGTTCTACTTTCGGACCACGGACGTTACCGGCGCGGTGGACTTGCCGGCGGACGTCGAAATGGTGATGCCGGGCGACAACATCAACATGGTGGTGAACCTGATCGCCCCCATCGCGATGGAAGATGGCTTGCGGTTTGCGATCCGCGAAGGCGGCCGTACCGTGGGCGCCGGCGTGGTGGCGAAAATTATCGAATA